>JAFLJX010000128.1 GCA_022712785.1 Mycoplasmatota bacterium
TCCCATATCTATTCTACTCCTTTTATACTTATTACAACTTTTACAGTCACAATAATAATCTATCTTTAACATTTTACCACATAAAAAGTTGGCAGTAAATGAAATGCACTGAAAAAGTTAATGAGAACTCAAAAGCATTTCCAGTGGTCTCCAAAAACGGTTTCTTTACTTTATAAATAGCTGGGGTGACAGGATTTTAACCCGTATTAACGGTGTTGGAGACCTAAAATGCAGATTAATCAATAAAATTTACAAATTTTACTATTAATAGCATTGGAATTGATAATCCTAAAGAAAGAACAATAACAGCAGTTAATAAGATATCTATCCCTAAATAATAATAGCAAATAAATATTAATATAACACTTAATATAGTAGCATTAAATGTAATCTTAAAAAGTGGTTTTTTATCAAGTTTTAAGGACTTACCACATTCTTTACAATCTTGAGGAATCAAAAACCATAGCTTTATTTTTGATTTGTTGCTTATAGTTGATTTACATGATGGACATTTACTCATATACTCATCCCCTCTTTCATCTTTAAATATTTTACCATAAAAAAAGAAGTCAGTAAATGACTTCTATATTGAAGATTGTCAGTATAAACGGTGTCGGAGACCTAAGATGCATATTAAACATATAGATTTTCATTCTTTTACTGCTAGGGAAGACGAATATAATAGTTTAATGTAAAAAAAGACAAAAAAAGGGCGCAAATTGCGCCCGACAGCTTTTGAACAACTGTATCTACCTGTATTATATAGTACTTTTTATCTAATGTAAAGTATTATAATACTATTTGTTCAACACTTTTAATGTTTTATTCCATTTATAAGAAGTATGAAAATCTAGGTTAAGTTTATCATATTTTAAATTGATAAACTTCGAATTCTTGTTGAAAAATTTTATTAATTTTCTATTATACAAACTATAAGACTTATTACTGACATTACTTAAAACAAATACTAAAGTAGTAAGTAGATTGCTTTCGAAAATATTATATTTTGAGTGATCTATATTAATATTCAAATTTCCTGCAATTTCCCTATGCATATGCGTTGATAATATTTGGTTAGAATGTGCACACCTGTTTCTAGTATATCTTACAATATTCATAAGTTTAAAATATGAATGATCCTTGTAATATATACTATCACTTGTTACAAAAGAATCGCAAAATTCTTCTAAATGGGATTTATGAATCCCCCTTAAGAATTTTAAAAAGGTTCCAAAGCTTATGTAAAACAAAATATGATCAAATCTAAAATCCCTTAATATTATTTTTTTTTCAAATAGTGTGTATTCATCAATTTTTTTTCTAAATATAACACACTTTGCTGATCTTAACTTAATCAGAGCTTTATTAATAAATTCCTCATATCCAGATATTCCACTTGTTGGAATTTTTGTATATGATGCATCAAACTTACTCTCGTTAAACCAAAAAATATCTGTATATCCTTTTGAACCTAAAAACAGCAATAATTGCTTTTTCATTCTGCTTTCAAACTCGAATATTAAAGGAGTAATGATTTTCCTGAAATGTTCTTCTAACAGAAATGCATTTATTTCCTCATCAGTAACAGCACTTACTTTTTTGGAGTATTTTCTATAATAGCATGTGTAAGTTGTTTCAATATGTTTTTCTATTTTCATCAATAGGTCCCCTATCTAAACATATAGTTTCATAGATAGTAAATAACTTCACACCTATTATCTCTACCATTAACATTGTATTTTATCACATACGAAAAATTAGTAAATGATGCACGTCTTGAATGTATAATTAGTGAACTAGTTTATATAAAACATTAGGCTTTTCAATCGTTCATTGCTCACAAAAAGGCTTCTTTACTTTACAAATGGCAAGGGTGGCAAGATTTGAACCAGTACAAACGGTGTTGGAGACCTAAAGTTCCTATAAAAAAGAGATTATCAATCACTGAAACCATATACAAACTCAATTGAATCTGAATCAATGTCATCATCAGATACTTCAATATAATATAATCTGAATACTATAACATCATCGCCCATATTTAATGGTTGTATATTTTTTGACTGTATTACTCTAAAAGTATCTTTATTTTCACTATCAAAAAAAGTATCAAATATCAAAATAGGACTATTTCCGGGTCTAGCATCTAAACCTAAAAGTATTAATGAATTCTCCTCAAAATATTCATCATCATAAGAATCATTTGCATCTATCCCACAATAATTCACAAAATCTATGTAATCACTATATTCATCTAATATTGTTCCATCACTTGTCAAAGAGCATTCTTCCATTATTCTCAATTGTTCAGCTTGAGTAAGTTCATTTGTCAAATACGAGTCAATATCGACTACTGTGTAGTTTAGCTTGAACAGCATAATGAATAAAGTGAAAATCAACAGAATGCTTGCTATGCTTATTAATATCTTTTTCCTCATCACTAAATCATCCCCTCTTTTATATTGTATCACAACAAAGAAGCCAGTAAATAGCTTCTTAAATAAACTAGCGGTGTTGGAGACCGTTATGCAGAAAAAAACTAATTATCTAATAACTCTCTTGCACTTTCAATAGCTGATAAAGTTACATGATCTCCTGAAATCATTTGTGCAATCTCATGAATTCTATCATCTTTTTTCAATTCTTTAATATGTGCTTTTGTTCTTCCTTCTTCTACACTTTTACTAATAAACAGATGATTATCAGATAATGCAGCGACCTGTGGAATATGAGTTATACATATCACTTGAGTTGATTTCGAAATAGATTTCATTTTTTTAGCAACTTGACTCGCAACATATCCAGAAACTCCTGAATCTATTTCGTCAAATATGATTAATGATAAGTCTAAAGATTTCACTAATAAATTCTTTAACCCTAACATAATTCTACTCATCTCTCCACCACTTGCGGATTTAGAAAGTGGCTTTAAGGGTTCTCCAATATTTGTAGTAATTAGGAAGTCGACTTCATCAATTCCATTACTTAAAAATTGAGAACTATTTAAGTGGTTTTCATCTATCATATTTAAGAATTTTATCTTAAACTCTGTTTTTTTAAGTTCTAAATCTTCTAGTGTTTTAAGCAATTCCAATTCAATATATTTACTTGTTTCTTTTCGTAATTTATTCAATCCTAAAGCCTCTTCTTTTACAGTGTCAAATGCCTTTTTAACATCAATGTTCTTCGCTCTAATCACTTCGTCGAAGTTATCAATGTTTGAAATATCATTTTTGATTTTTTCTAGATAGTCAATTAACTCAGGTAGTTCTTTTCTGTACTTTCTTTTAAGTGAATTTAGTGCGTTAAGTCTTTCTTGGTAACCATCTAGTACTTTAGGCTCAAAGTCTAATCGGTCAGCTTCGCTTTTGAGCTCTTCAAAGGCATCAAGTAACTCATAATATGATTCATTAACTCTTTTGTTTAATACATTAAAAGATTCTGAGTACTCTTGTATACTTTCTATCTTTTTTGATGCAGTAAAAATATTGTCAATTGAGCTAGTAGATTCTAGTATTTCTATTGCCTCATTCAAGCTTTGGTAAATTTTATCATAGTTTTCCATTTTTTCTACTTTATCAAGTAAATCAATTTCTTCTTCTACATCTAAATTATATGATTCAAGTTCCTCAACTTGGAACTTCATTAAATCTAATTTTTCAAGTAAATCAGTGTTAGAGTTTTTAAGAATGTTTAGTTCTTTTAACTCTCTTTTATATAAGTTTAATTTCACTTGATACTTTTCAACTAATTGAAATGTTAGTTCATTTTTAAATCCATCTATTATATCAATATATGTTTGAGGATTTATTAAACGATGTGTATCAAACTGCGTATGAATATCTGCGAGTAAAGAAGTTATAACTTTTAATTGAGTTAATGTAACTGTTGTTCCATTAACTTTTATTACATTATTATTAGAAGTTGTTATTTGTCTTTTAATAATAAGTTCGTTATTATCACAGTTTATTCCCAAATCAGTTAAAGTATTTTTTATCTTACTACTTGAAAAGACGAATATGCCCTCTACAATTGCCTTGTCCGAACCTGTTCTAACAATATTAGTTGTAGCTCTGTCTCCTAGTAAAAGTCCTATGGCATCAATTAACAAGCTTTTGCCGGCACCTGTTTCGCCAGTTAAAGCTGTCATACCTTTTTTAAAGTCAACTTCTATATTTTCGATAATTGCAAAATTCTTTACTGAAATATAACTTAACATAAAAGTCCTCCTTTAAAAACTTATATAACTTCCTTTATTTTCTTAATAATACTTGTTAAATCTAGATTTAACTCTTTTAAAACTAAATCTTTTGATCCTTGTTCTATAAATTCATCTTTAATTCCCATTAAAGTAATTTTTGATGTATCCATTTTATTAATAACTAGATGTTCTAATACAGCACTTCCGAATCCGCCTAATAATGAAGACTCTTCATAAATTACAATAGGGACATCTAAATCACTAATATATGAAATAATATCTTTATCTAAAGGTTTTATGAATTTAGCATCTACTATGCAAACATCAAGCTTTTGTTTTAACACTTCTGCTTTTACTCTTTCAAGCATTGAGCCAAATGATAGGAATACTACTTCTTTACCTTTATTTATGATTTCCCACTCTGGTTTATCAAATGCTTCATTTGTTATCCCATCACTGAAATCAAAATACTCATTTCCTCTTTCATATCTTATAGCTAGTGGACCCGTGTTTACTTTGAATGCATAGTTTAATAATTTAAATGCTTCCACAGGGTTTCTTGGATGTACTATAGTCATATTTGGAATATGCCTTAGAAGTGGAATATCAAACAATCCTTGGTGAGTTTCCCCGTCTGCCCCTACAATCCCAGATCTATCTAATCCAAACACTACTTTTAAATTTTGTCTAGCTACATCATGATTAACTTGATCATATGCTCGCTGAATAAACGTTGAATATATCGGAGTGAAAACATCTACTCCACTTATAGCGAATCCACTACTCATAGTCACAGCTAATTGTTCAGCAATACCAACATCAAATATTTTATTTGGATGTAATTCTTTAAACCTATTTAAACTACTTCCACCTATCATCGCAGGTATGACTATTGCGAATTTTTCATTGTTTTTAGCGTAATTGATCATATAATGTGCGATGATTTCACTCCACGAATGAATGTTTAATTCTTTTTTTGCTATTTGAACTCCAGTTTCAATATCAAATGGACCAACTCCATGCCATGAACCTATCGTGTCTTTCTCACTTGGTTTATATCCTTTTCCCTTTTCAGTTAATACATGGATTACACAAGCTCTATTTGTCTTTTTAGCTATCTCTAAGTATTTAATCAACTCTTTCATGTCATGTCCATTAATTGGACCATAATAACTAAATCCTAAATCATTAAAAATCGTATTTGAAGTTAAAAAGCCTTTAACTCCTCTTTCAACTTTAGATGAAAATCTTCTTAAGAATTTGGGTAAGATTTTTTTAGCATTACTTTTTAACTTACGATAAGAGTTTTTACTTCTTATATCGTTTAAGATATTAGATAAAAATCCTATATTTTCACTAATACTCATTTGATTATCATTTAAAATTATTATTGGTTGATGATCAACTTTACCACCTAAAAAGTTTAAGGCCTCAAATGCCATACCACCAGTTAATGCACCGTCACCAATAATAGGAATTACCTTATTACCATTCCCAATAAACTTTTTACTAAGTTCCATACCACTAGCTGCGGCTATACTTGTTGAGCTGTGCCCGGCTTCGTATATATCATGAATTGATTCACTTCTTTTTAAGAATCCACTAAGCCCTTTGTGCATTCTTAAAGTATCAAAATCTTTTGCTCTACCTGTTAGTATTTTATGAGTATATGCTTGATGACCCACATCAAATATTAATTTATCTTTAGGACTATCAAAAACCTTGTGTAAAGCTATTGTAAGTTCTACAACGCCTAAATTAGACGACAAATGTCCTCCTGTTTTAGATAAGCTTTCAATTAAAAAAGTTCTTATTTCACCACTTAATTCTTCAAGTTCCTTAATAGATAAGTCGTTTAAAAAACTAGGGTCTTTTATGTCTGATAAATTAATCATCACTCACACCTCTATTATTCTTTAAAGTCTACTAATTTATCATCTTTCATCATTTTAACGATTACGCCTTCAGCGTCTTTTAATAAATCATGGCAATACTTACTTAATTTCATACCTTCGTTATATTTTGTAACAGCGTCATTAAGTTCAATTTCACCATTTTCTAATTCTCTTACCAATACTTCTAATTTTTCTAAAGCTTGTTCAAATGTATTTTCTTTCATTCTAAACACCCTTTCTTTTACTTGTAATGTTGGCAGTTATTACACCATCATTAACTTGGATATCAATATTTTCATTTACTTCTACTTGTTCTATACTTTTTAAAACTTTACCTTCTTTTTTAACTACACTATATCCTTTTTTCATAATGCTTAATGGATTTAACAATTCTAACTTATTAATTTCTAAGTTGTAAATACCACTCTTATTATTTAAAATTCTTAAATAGTAGTCGTTCAATCTTTTAGTAGTTTTTATTAGGTCTTCCTGACTTTGTTTTAAACGATTAATTGGATTCAATAATTCTAATTTTTCACTTAGATGATCTAACCTTCTTGATTTAGTTTCAGTCATCCTGAGAGGATCTCTAAAAATTATTGAACTTTCTACTCTTTTTAATTGATCAATTTTAGAATTCATTAATCTTGATAGACTTAATCTATTTTGATTATTCAATCTATCTAAATAGTTGAATAAATCAAGCTGATCAGGGACTGCGAGTTCAGCGCCCCCTGAAGGTGTCGGAGCTCTTAGGTCAGCAACGTGGTCACTAATTGTGGTATCTGTTTCATGACCAACACTACTGATAATTGGAATCTTTGAATCGTATATTGCGTGAGCTACATCTTCTTCATTAAATGGCCATAAATCTTCAATACTTCCTCCACCACGTCCCAAAATTATAACATCACAAAGTAAATCACTATTAACTTTTTTAAGTTGTTTAACTATATCATCTTTTGCGTATTCTCCTTGTACAAGAGTTGGGTAAACTATAATACTTGATAAAGGAAATCTTCTATTTATAATGTTTATTACATCTTGAACCGCTGCGCCTGTAGGACTTGTTAAAACGGCAATAGTTTTTGGAAATCTCGGTATTTTTATTTTATGTGAAGCATCAAATAATCCTTCACTTGATAATTTCTTTTTAAGTTGTTCATAGGCTAAATACAAATTTCCAAGACCATCTTCACTCATCTTGTTTACATATATTTGGTAGTTGCCACTTGCTTCATACACAGAAATATATCCTTCAACTAGGATACTCATACCGTCAACCGGAGTAAATTTAACTCTGTTAGAACTAGAAGCAAACATTATTGCACTAATTTGTGCCTTATCATCTTTTAGAGTGAAATAGAAATGACCTCGACTATGTCTTTTGAAATTTGAAATTTCACCTTTTAAAAGCACATTTTTTAAATGTGCGTCATTATCAAACTTATATTTTATGTATTTAGTTAAAGCGGTAACGCTTAAATATTGCTTCTCTTCCAATTTAATCCCCTTATTTCTTTAAAAAGACTTTTATATTATCTAAAACTTTATTAGTACAACCTACCATTTTACCATCACCTTCATCGCTGTACTTGCGAGTTAAGTTTAAAGCTTCATTAATTACTATCTCAAATGGAGTTTTTGTATAGTAAAGCTCATAAACAGCGAATCTAATAATAGCTCTATCTACATATGATAGGCGATTTATCTTCCAGTTTACTAAATTATTAACCATTATTTGGTCAATCTTCATAATGTGTTCTAAAACACCATTCACTGAGTTGTTGATATACATATTTGTATGTACAAAAGCTTCAGTATCATTGTTTATGTCAAATTCAAATAATTTTTTTATAATTTCTTCTCGTTGTTCTTTTCTTGTTATTTCTTTATTTTCAGTCATATTTTTACCTCGTCATATTATATATATTAAAATATAACATATTATATAGTAAATAAAAAGCAAAATCCATTGATTTTGCTTGATATATTTATCTATTTTGTTAACTATTTTTGTAATTATTCATTGAATAAAAATTTTATTATTTTAGGGAATCTAATTTCCCATGCAGCTTCGTTATGAGTTGCGTCTTTAATTACTCTAAATTTCAATTTATCAGGTTCTATTTTTTCACTCAAAAGTTCAAAAATTGATTGATTTGAAACAATGTACTTTTCATTGTATAAATCATCATCAGATTCTTTTGTACCTATATCCATATAAAACTTTTTACACGTTGTCAATGATGAGTTTCTAATTAGATTTTCTAATTCATTTTGAACTGGATAATATGCATTAGAAACACAACCAAATCTTGTGAAGAATTTAGAATATTTCAAGGCTGCGTAAGTCGAGGATACTCCCCCGTAACTTGACCCCATAATCCCAGTGTTTTTTGCGCTTTTTAATGTTCTAAATCTTTTATCAATAAATGGTTTAATAGATTGCGTTATAAATGCATAGTAATTATCAGAATTACCACCCTGAAGCTTTTTATCATGATAATCTTTAAATCTAAAAGGAACTAATTCTTCGGTTCTTGTATCAGTTGAATCTATTCCAACAATTACAATCTCGGGCAAATTTGGATTGTCTTCATATGTTTCCATTATCCCCCAACTTTTCCCATAGTAAGCTAAATTATTGTCGAATAAATTTTGTCCATCATGCATATATAATACAGGATAAAATTTACCAGTTTTTCTATAGCTTTTCGGAAGAAAGACTGATACCCTAACTTCTCTATTTAATTGTTTTGACTTTATAATGAACACTTTATATTCTTTGATAATAAAACCCTCCTTTATTTATCTAATTTATAGACTAATGCTTCATAAGGTTTTAACTCAATATAATTTGTTAATTCTCTTATATTGTAATTGTAATAGATGTTTTTATAGTTTTCAATGTTTATATCTAAACTTAACGCAATCTTAACATTTCTAAAATTAGCCACTACTAAGAACTTAGATTTATCCGTTTCATTAATATAAGTATATGAATCTTCATTATCAATATCTATAAAAGTAATATCTCCATTATTGATAGATTCTTCTTTTCTCAATTTAAATATTGATTTATACGTATTGAATAAAGATTTCGGATCATTCTTTTGTTTTTCCAGATTAATCTCTTTATAATTTTTAACAGTATTCATCCATGGAGTTACTTGGCTAAATCCACCATTTACACTAGAATCCCATTGAAATGGACTTCTTGCGTTATCACGTGATCTATCTCTTAAAGCTTGCATTGCTACTTCGTGAGTTGCTCCCTGGTTCATAAAGTTTTTATATTCAGTAAAAACTTCAACATCTCTAAAGTCATTTAATTCTTTGTAATCGACATTTGTCATCCCAATTTCTTCACCTTGATAAACAATTGGTGTTCCAGGCATGAAATATAACGTGTAAGCAAGCATTTTACCAGATTCGTTATAATACTCAGAATCATTCCCATAATGCGAGAGAATACGAGGTTGGTCGTGATTATGCCAATATATTATGTTCCATCCTTCACCTTTTAACATTTTAAACCATTTATCAAAACTATACTTTATGTGTTTTACATCAATTTTACCTTTTGCCCATTTGCCTGGAGTGATTTTGTTATCCCAATCCCCATCAGCCCAACAATGTCCAAAATGAATCAACATATCGAATTCTTCGTTATTAAATCCACAATATTTAATTGCTTCTTCTTGTGATGCACCACCCGATTCACCCATAGTGAATACATCATTTGGAATAAATACTTCTTTACCCATTTCTTCTAGGTATTCATGATGTTTAGGAATACTTGAAAAGTTTTCATATCCAGGATGTCCCTCAGGAAAATCCCAGTTCTTTTCAATATGGTTTGATGCATCAACTCTAAATCCGTCAACTCCTAAATCAATCCACCATTTAGTCATTTTTTTAAGATCAGCTTTCATATCTTCGTTACGCCAATTCAAGTCAGGCATCTTTTTACTAAAAATATGAAGATAGTATTCATTTGTTGGTTCATTGTATTCCCACACAGGACCACCAAACCAAGAACGCCACTGTGTTGGCATTATTCTATCACCTTGTTCGTTATATTTAGGTGGTTGCCATATATAATAATCATGATATTTTTCATGTTCTTTATGATTTGGGTCTTTTGCGGCTACAAACCAATCCATCTCATCAGATGTATGATTTAAAACCAAATCAAATATAATTTTAATATTAAGTTTATGAGCTTTTTCAATTAACTCTTTAACGTCTTCAATAGTCCCATAATCTTTACTTACTTTATAAAAATCAGATATATCATATCCATTATCATCCATAGGTGATTCATAATGTGGCGATATCCATACAGCGTTTACTCCTAAATCACTTAGGTAGTCAAGCTTACTAATAACACCTTGAAAGTCCCCAATACCGTCATTATTTGAGTCTTTAAAACTCCTTAAATACAATTGATAAATTATTGCGTCTTGCCACCATTTTCTAATCATAGTTAAATCTCCTTTAAGTAAATTGAATAATGATAGTACTAATATTTTTATTATAAAATTATTATACTATACATTATTATATATTGCTTTAATAACATTAAAAATGAAACCGCTACCACAATAATTATATATTGACATGTGATATACTAAAAACATAAAAATATTTGACACTAGAGGTGAATTAAATGGTAGATTTTACAATATATCATGAAGCAAAGAGTAAATATGCATACATCTATGATAAAGATACTGTACATTTAAGACTTTTTACTAGTAAAGACAAAATTAATTCAATTCAAGTTCTATATGGAGATCCTTTTAACTATTCTCACAATAAGAATAATAATGATAAATGGGAATGGGTAAATGAGGGTGATGAATCTACTCTGATGAAAAAAGAATATGAATTAGAAAACAATGACTATTACTTCATTTCATTAAAACCTAAGTATAAAAGAATGAAGTATGCCTTTATTGTTAATAATAGATACTTATATGGAAGTAGAGAAATAATTGATTTAAAAGAATGTCCAGATCAATGATATAACCTTTTTAATTTCTTTAATTATCCTTTTTTAAATCAAGAAGATATATTTAGTGCACCTTCGTGGATTGAAGAT
>JAFLJX010000228.1 GCA_022712785.1 Mycoplasmatota bacterium
TGTTGTATCTCCATCGGCTTGCTTAATTGCTGTGAAAGCAAAAAATATAAATAATAATGTTAACTCAAAAGATCTAATCTTTAAGTAGTTAGAGCTTTTCTCTAAAGTAAATCCTTCATTGCCCATTAATTCCATTACAATCGGGGAACCAAAATAAGCTACTATATTTAGTATAATCCCAATTAATACAGCTATCACAAATAAATTTGTTGCATACCTTTTAGCGTCTTCTCTTTGATTAGATCCTACATATTGAGATATTAATGAAGTTCCTGCAATCCCAAGACCCATTCCAAGAGCTATAAATGTAAATAATACAGGGAATGTTACAGCTATAGAATTTACCGCTTCAGTTTCAAATCCTACTATATCTTTAACAAAATACATATCTACTAAATCATGTATTGTTCTTATTAAATTATTTAGCATTAATGGTAATGCAAGTATTAAAAGACCTTTATATATATTCTTGTCTTTTAAAATTAAATATCTTCTACTATCTTCTTTAGTCATTTGCATCACCTCTCTTTCAAAAAACATTATAGCATATTATCTACTTCATACATACAGTCAAATTCAAAGTTTTTGTCATATAAAAAAGGCGCAGTAACGCCTTTAGAATTTATATAATATATCAGAATACAAATGCTTGTAAATAATAACCTATAAAATATGATGTTAAGTTTATTATTACAGCAAGCTTAAAGAGTTTTTTCCTAGAATACTTTCTATCAAATACATAACTTAGAATATAAAACTCTATAAAAACGACAATTACTTCTAATAGAATAATGAGTGCCTTTGTTGCTCCAAAAATAGAAAACATACCATTAATAGACAAAATCAGATTTAGAGAAGGATTTGTTATGACGCTAGCAAGACCGACTACTAATAAAAAGTTTTTAGTTCTATATCCCATAAGAAATGCAACTCCAACTTCAATTATAATAGTAAGTATTAAGTAAAAACCAAAAGATAGTATTCCTGGCACTATTCCCATATTATGCCCCTTTTTTAATTTTTCTCATTATTACAAAAGACACAACAATAAGAAAAACAACCAAAATTGATATAGCAAAAATATTATCAAACTTTACTAAATCTTCATTATCTATTGGAATATTTTCCCCATTGTCAGGCAAAATCACTACATCCAAAATGTTATAAATAACCAACATACACATACCTCCAACCAATAGTATTACTCATCTTTGTTATTATCAGTTAACTTTCTATCTTCTTCTTTTTTAATCTTTTTTATAAATCTAATTGCTAAAATAACCAATCCAATCATAAGACCTGCAATTAATAAAAGAATAATTGCGGCTACAATTATTACTGGACCTGCGGCTACATCTAAAAAAAACAAACTCATATAATCACTCCTTTATTATTTTGTTATTTATATCATATAATAAAACTATTTTAAACAATAAATATGAACCAATTATTGCTAGAAGTATAACAGCCATATAGTAAACAAATCCTATATCCATAGAAAATCCAAATGATTTTGGCAAAATTGTTATTACCAAAGTAAGTGTCGTTAATCCAAATGCAAACCCCTTATATCTGCCTAAATTTTCAATTATTAAAAACAAAGTAATTGCCATAGTAAAATTAAAGAATAAAGCACCAAATAAACCAAGTATTGGTATTGAGTAACCTAGCAATAACAATGGAATAGATACCATTAATCCAAATATTCCTATTTCCTTAAATCCGAATTTATCTCCAAGGATACCCCCAAAGAATTTACCTAAAAAGATAGATGAAACAAGTAAAATTTGATATGGTAATGTATCGCCCCATGTAAACAACAAAATTGAACCGATGAATCCTCTGATACCAATAACAATCAATATTAATCCAACAATCAGTACAAAATTACTACTAATATTTTTACGATTGTTTTCAATAACACTATCTTTAAATTCTATATATATAAATAGAATCAATATCGAACTAATAGCGATAATAATGGGTGTGAATGACATCGATTTACCAGCAAGATATACTCCTAAGAATACACCAATTGCACCAGGAGCAACAAATACACCTGCAGGAGCTGCTTTGTTAGGATACAAGTTAACTGATATAACTCCACCACCAACATGATATAATGCATTCCCAATAGTCAATATAATAATTGCAATAATTCCAAAGTCAATTAACAATAATCCGACGATTGGTAATAAAAGTCCAAGTAGAACAAACATAAAATATTTATTCTTCATATCTGCATAGAAACCTACAAAAGGTTGTAACCCAAAAGCAATCAAATTATAAACCAAAAAAAATAAGACTATAAGACTAAAATCATAATTATTATACTGAACATTTATCAAATATATACCTGATAAATCAATAACTAAATGTCCAATGGATAATAAGAATATTTTTATAACTCTATCCATAATCTAAATTCTCCCCTCACTATATTTATAATAAATAAAATTCTCTCTAGTCCATTATAACAAATTATTTGTAGAAGTTAAATATAATTAAAAGAAGTTAAATATAGAAAAAGAAGCGCATAAAAAAGTTATTTTAAGAACTCAGTAA
>JAFLJX010000129.1 GCA_022712785.1 Mycoplasmatota bacterium
GTTTTGTTGGAGATTATGCCCTTGAACATGATATTGTTAAAGTTGAAGATATTACTGATAATGGAATTAAAGTAGCTGTTGTTGGGAGTGGTCCTGCTGGACTTGCTGCTGGAGCTAGTTTAAGAAGATTTGGATATGATGTAACAATTTATGAGGCATTACATGATTATGGTGGGGTTTTAAAATATGGTATTCCTGATTTTAGATTACCAAAAGATATCGTTACTACTGAAATATCAAGGTTAGAAGATATAGGAGTTAGATTTCATAAAAATGTAATTATTGGAAAATCAATTACGATTGACCAATTAAGAGAAGATGGCTATGAAGCAATCTTTATTGGTAGTGGGGCAGGTCTTCCTAGTTCATTAAGAATTGCTGGAGAAAACTTTAGTGGAGTATATTTTGCTAATGAGTTCTTAACTAGAGTGAATTTAATGAAATCTCATCATTTCCCAGAATCAGTTACTCCAGTAAAAATCGGGGACAATGTTGCTGTGGTAGGCGGAGGAAATGTTGCAATGGATGCTGCCAGAACAGCAAAAAGACTGGGAGCTAAAAATGTATTTATTCTTTATAGAAGAGATAAAACAAGTTTACCAGCAAGACTTGATGAAGTATATCATGCTGAAGAAGAAGGAATTGATTTTAGATTATTAAGAAACCCTGTAGAATTTATAGGTGATAATTATTTACTTAAACAAGTTAGATGTGAAGTAATGGAACTTGGTGAGCCTGATGCTTCAGGTAGAAGAAGACCAATGCCAACTAACACATTTGAAACATTTGATATTGATTCATGTATCATCTCAATTGGACAATCTCCAAATCCGTTGTTAAAAGATACTACTGAAGGGCTAGAAGTAAATAAATGGGGCGGTATTATTGTTAATGACCATCAAACATCTATTCCCGGAGTATTTGCTGGAGGAGATGTCGTAAGTGGTGCAGCAACTGTTATCCTCGCAATGGGCGCAGGTAAGGATGCATCTGTAGAAATTGATAAGTATATTCAAAACAAATAACACCAAAAAATAGAAACATCTTCGGATGTTTCTATTTTGTTGACAAAATGTAGTAAACGAGGTAAACTAATTTTGAACATTACTTTGATTATCAAAACAAAATATCTGGGGGACAATAAATGCAAAGAATTGGTATAGTAGTTTGTGGAAACTCTGGTATTGATTATATTGATCATGAATTTGATATTCCAGTCATCAGATCAATATTATTAATGAGTGGCGAGGAGTACACAGATTTTATAGATATAAGTGCTGAAGATTTTTATAAAAAATTGAATTCTGATGATAAATTAATAGCTTCAACTTCCCAAGCATCAACAGGTGAAATGTTAAAAGTTTATGAATCAATGAAAGAAAAAGGATATGAAGAAATATTAATGATTTCTATATCAGAAAAATTAAGTGGTACATATACAAATGCAATTCTTGCAGCTAATATGATGAAAGATTACAAAGTTACAGTTTTTAACTCTTTAACATTATCTTATCCACAGGCAAAAATGGCTTTGGATTCTGCTCAAATGGCAAAAGATGATAAAAGTTTAGATGAGATAATTAGACATTGTGAATATATTAGAGATAACCACAATATTTGGTTTGCTGTAGATACTTTGAAATACTTGGTAGCGAACGGAAGACTAAGTGGTGCTTCTGGATTTGTTGGAAGTCTATTAAAACTTAAACCCTTACTTCAAGTTACAAGAGAAGGAACTATCGATTCAATTGAAAAAATTAGAACTACTCAAAAAGCTGCGAATAGAGTAATTGAGAAGTTTTTAACTGCTACTGAAGGATTAGATGTTGAACCATTTATCATACATTCACATGCACCACAAAGAGTAGAACAAGCACGTAATATCGTTATGGAAGCTAGACCTGAGTTTAAAGAAATAAAGGCGTATCCATTAACACCTGTAGTAGGGGCACATGCTGGGCCTAATATTGTTGCAATGGGATATATAATTAATAAATAATGAATTAGGGGGATCAATATGATTAAGTCTAAAAAAGTAATAAATGAACTTCTAGTAGAAGTATTCAACCATATACTAAGTATTGAAGGAAGTAAACTCAAAGAACGTGGAATTAAAATTTCAATGAATGAAATGCACGTATTAGAAGCCGTTAAAAAAACTAGAGATCCTTCTATGTCAAATATTGCTGGTAGATTAAGAGTCACAGTAGGTACTTTAACAACTTCTGTAAATAGATTAGTTGAAAAAGGATATGCTACTAGAAAACGTGATGGTAAAGATAAACGAAAAGTTATAATATCTTTAACTGATAAAGCATTAAACTCATTAAGAATTCATGATGAATTTCACGAAGAAATGTTAGATGCATTATTTTCTGATATGAATATAGAAGAAGATGATGTCCTTCTTCAATCTCTAGAAAACCTAAGTTTCTACTTCAAAAATAAGTATTAGTTTGTAATAATTAAATACCTTTACTTTAAACCCATTATTTGGTAAGATTATATAGTCAAATAGGTTAAATGGAGGTGTTTTTTTTATGATAAGTTCAGACATAATAAGAGGCCATTTGGAAGTTATAATTCTTAAGTTGATTATCGAAAAGGATAGATATGGTTACGAAATATCTAACTGTATTACTGAAAGAACAAATGAGCTATTTAATATAAAAGAAGCAACCCTTTATTCAATAGTTGGAAGACTAGAAAAAAAAGACCTTATTGAATCTTATGTAGGTAAAAAAACTCACGGGGGAAAGAGAAGATACTATAAAATAACCACACTAGGGAAGGCTTATTATGGAGAGAAGCTTAAAGAGTGGAAAGAACTTAAGAGCGTCTTGAATACCTTATTGGAGGAAAAAGTATGAAACAAATAAAAAACTTCGTGAAGCATACGTTTAAAGATATTGAAAAAGATAAAAATGAAGAAATCATTAAACTTGTTACTGAATCATTAATTGAAAAAGTTGAAGATTTAATGGAATATGGTTTAGCAGAAAAAGAAGCGATTGATAGAACTATTCTTGAATTTGGAACAGCAGAAGATTATTTTAATCAATCTATTAAAATAGCGAAAAAAGAAAGACGTCAAAAGACATTAAGACATTATGGAAATGATTTATTATTTAGTGGTGCAGGAAGTGCTATTGTTATTTTGATTATTTTATATATTGATTTTAAATATACTCCAAATGTTTTATGGAGTATAATACCATCGATTGCAATACTATTCTGGCCACTTGCTATTTTATATAATTTACTAAATAAAAGAGCTAATAAAAAGGAGAAAAAGGATGAGTAAAATTGCTGTTATATCAACTAGTACTGGATCTTTAGATTATGTAAGTACTGGTTATGATAATTTGAGAATTTTAAGAATGAAGCTTATTATAAATGAAAAAGTATTTAGTGATTATGTAGAAATGACTGCTAGTGATTTTTATAATAGATTAAAAGAAGATACTTCTTTAGTACCATCATCATCAATGCCTTCAATAGGTGAATTGTATGATATGCTTGAAGAACTTGAAAAAAAAGGGTTTGAAGATGTAATAATAACTACAATATCTTCGGAACTTAGTGGAACATATAGTATCTGTTTAATGGCTAAAAATCAGTATGAAGGTAACATAAATATTCATGTTGTGGATTCACTTAATGCAGCAATCACTGAAGGTTTTTTGTCTTTAGAAGCTATTAGATTAATTGAAGAAGGTGTTTCAGCTAAAGAGATAGTTGAGTACTTAAAAGTATTAAGAACTAAAAGGAAACAATATTTTATGGTTGATAATTTAAGGTTATTTGTTGCAAATGGAAGACTTAGTGGAGCTAGTGGCTTTGTAGGAAGTATGTTTAAAATTAAACCAATTTTAGAAGTGAACGATGCAGGTAAAATTGTCTCACTAGAAAAAATAAGAACTCAAAAAAAATCATTAGCAAGAATGGCTGATATAGTCTTAAACGACTTGGAAAAAGTCGAAAAATTTATTATGATATATATATCAAGCGAGAATTTGGATGGATTAAACTATATTAAATCAAGAGTAACTGAGATATATCCAAATCATGACTTTATCGAAGCCCCAATTACTCCTGTAATAGGATGTCATACAGGTGTTGGTGCAGTTGGAGTAGCATTCTTTGACTTATCAAAATAAGTAAGACAATTTGTCTTACTTTTCTATTTGATTATGTGGTGTTAAAATGGTAAAATAATAAAGACAAATTCAAAAAATAGGTGAATTATATGAATACAAAAAGATTAGTTACTTTAAGTATATTTTTATCAATAAGTATAGTACTTAGTATAGTAGAATCTTTTCTACCAGTAATACCAATAGTAGGAGCAAAGCTAGGGTTAGCTAATATTATGACTTTAGTAATACTATCTTTATATGGAGAAAAGGACGCTTTTGTTGTGGTAATACTTCGAGTTCTTCTAGTAAGTATTCTTAGGGGTACTATTGGAAATCCCGGTTTCTTTCTAAGTTTAGGTGGAGGACTTTCTGCTTATATAATGATGGTGATATTCTCAAGGATAAAAATATTCAATATAATAAGTGTCAGTGTAATGGGTTCTCTAGGCCATTCTGTTGGACAGATTGGTGTCGCCATAATAATTTTGAACACCACTGAATTGGTTTACTATTTTCCGTTTTTATTCTTACTCGCAATTCCAACAGGAATATTTACAGGAAGTGTCGCAAAGAAGTTTATAAAAATAACTCAAGATTATATATAAAAAAATTAAAGGTAAAATTCAATTTGAATTTTACCTTTTTAATTTTTATTCGTAAATTGCACCTAAGTACTCAGTTTCAAAGTTTTCACTAAAATGAATTGTACCGTCTATTCCATACCATATTGCTTCTAAATCATCTATACTATCAACAAAATTTATTCCATCTTCGATTGTCATTAAGAAGATTGCTGTTGAATATATATCTGCAAGACCAGGGTCACTTGTTATGACACTAATACTTCTACAATTTCTATCAGGGAACAGTGAGATACCAGAAATGATATGATGATAAATTTCACCACCAACAACAAAGTATTGTTGGTAATCTCCACTTGTCACTAATTGCTCTCCATCGCCTAAGAATACCGTTGCGTAGTATGGTAAGACATTGGTAGGGTCTGTGATTGCAATTAAGAAATCTCCGCCTTCTCTTGTTGGGTGACTTCCTCCAATTGAGATATTTGATTCACCGTTATTCAATATGAATCCATATATTTCATGAGAAGCCAAATAATCTTCAATAAGTCCAGAAATATAACCTTTACTAACTCCACCTAAATCAATAGACATATTAGCATCCATAGTTATAGTTAGATTATCTCTGTTCATAATAATTTTTGATTGGTCTGTGTAAACATTCTGAGCTTCTAATTCATCAATAGTAGGTATTGTACAAATAATTTGAGAATTACAATCTTCTCTATAGTCATGCCAAACATCTATTACTGGACCTAATGCAATATTAAATATATTGTTTACCTCAGATTGGTTCTCTAATGAAAACTCTATTAAATCAAATAATACTTCATCAATTACATGTGTTTCTGTTGGGTTATCATTTATTGCCTTAATATTTGCAACACCAGGATAAAGTTTATACTTATCACTTAAAATATTAAATTCACTGAGTATACTTTCAACTACATCAATAACATATTCAGTGTCTACTGAAACATCTTTTTCTATATAAAGTTTTAAAGAAACAACAGTATGTAAATAACTAGTCCATACTTTACTGCATACTTGTAAGTTTGTTCCTTCTACATCATTACAATCGGGGTTGTCAAATAATACATTTACTATTCTGACTAATTCAGTAACTTTTCCATTATAGTCAAGAGTATAGGTAACTATATAAGCACCACTAGAGTTCTCATTAACATCATTTTTTGTTACTACAAATTCACTTATGTCTTTATTTCCATCCTTTGCAAGAACTCCATCATCTATATATTCTTCACCTAATTCAATTGACATCGTAACATCTCCTAAAACAGAGAAAATTACATTGTCATATATTGGATTAAGAGAGTCATCTTTACAAGCAACTAAAGTCAAACTGATAAACAATAATAATACTATAGTAATCGTTCTTTTCATGTTATCAATCCTTTCAAAAAGTATTATAGCAAATATCCCATAATTAGTAAAACAAAAAAATAAGAAACTGGATAACCAGTTTCTTAATTATAATTCTCTTCGTGATATTTTAATGTTTCTTTCACAATTCTTAAAATATTATTTGTTGAAACACTGCTACCAGCAAAATCATCTATCAATTCTTGTTCTAAAATAGTTGTAGTGTTTAAAACTCCGTGATAATCTGCGTTAGTGAATACTGAAATTCCATCTAGTGTTTCCAATGATTGACCTATAATCCAAGGTATATAATCAGTTTCAAAATCTTCTAAGGTTTTACCTGAAGGTGTTGGGCTACTATCTCCCCACATACCACCATCATAGTGTCCTCCACTTTCAACTCCAAAAGATAAAAATCTAACATCATTTGTAGATTTATTTATTTCGATATATGCTACATTCCAAAAGTTTACTGATGCACTTCTACAAGTACATGATAAGTAACTAACTTGATATTTAACATAATCTCTTGCTTCATATTCAAATAATAAAAATGCGTTTCTATCAACTTCATGTCCCTCACCATTTATGTGAAGATATGGTATAACGTTGTCAACTAATGTACCTGGCTCAACAGGACAAACTGGATCTACTGGGTCAACTGGATCTACCGGGTCAACTGGTTCACATGGTTCATCGTTTCCTAATTCTGCAGTTAAAATACATTCAGCTCCGACGCAAGCATCTTCACAAGCTGTTAATGTAAATGCAATTAATAATGTACCGATTAGTAATACTAGTTTTTTCATAATTTCCTCCTAAATGTTAATCTCATTAAATATTATAATAGAAATATTTTGTTATTGCAACATAAAAATAATAGTAAATATTTTGCTGTTATTTGGGAACTAATGGTTTAAGTAGTTTGTTTAAATTATAAATAAATTCATCATCAAAGTTTTGTAATAACTCATAATAGATGTTCTCTGTATTATCCAAAGAACTATTCAATTCTTTAAATGTTACTCTGTCAAAAATAATGAAATCTTCAAAGTCTTTAAGTAATAAATTATAATCAAATAAATTAGAATAATTTGGTGATCTTAATGAAATGTTTTCTTTATCAATTATATCAAATCTAATATCATTTATTTTTCTATCCATGTTATAAGTTCCGTAAATATAGAATGTAAGTTCTGTTTCTAAATCAAAATAACTGTTCGAGAAACTATCACCAAATGAGTAAAATCCATCTCCTAAAACTTTGTATTCACCTTCATACTCAAAGAACCCACCTAAGACAAATACTTTCTCATATCCTAAATAATTTAAGATGTCTTTAACATAAGCACTTCGTATACAACCATCAGCATACAAAAATATCGATTTGTTTTTATCAAATAACCTCAAGAACTCATTTTCATTAATTAATTGATCTGGTTCAAACTCATAATTATCATTTCTAATAAATGCACGATTATCTAAGTAATCAAAAAAAGGAATAATTTCAAATGAATATATAAAACCATCTAAATATCTAGATTCGAAATTTCTTAAATCTACGAATTGCACATCATCTCGAAACATGTACTCATCAAGATTTTCCATAGTGATAAGATCATCTATTTTTATCTCCAAAATATCAGTATTTTCTTTGGTACAACCAACCATAAAAATAGTTTGTATAAGAACTATTATCAATAGGATTTTCTTCATTTAAATCCCCCCTTTTAGCCATTTCTATTATAACACGTATATATGCTATTTTGTATATATATATATAATTTATATTTAATAAATAAATATGCAATTTTTGTTTATTTTTTATACTGTTTTTGCTATAATATTCACGGTAAGTTTTTTAAATACGAAATGAGGTGGACAGAATGACAACTGAGTCTATAAATGTAAGTAGGTTATTCGAAAAATGGATTTTAGATGGCGACACAAAGTTAAACGAAATTGATCTTGTACTTAAGATTAAAGAGTATTTAGAATCTCAACATCCTGAAATATGTGGTAAGTGTACTCCATGTAGAGATGGTGTTGTCAAAATGGAAGCATTACTTGACAAATATATTGACGGTACTGCAACTATTAAAACATTGAATGAATTAGAATCTCTTGTTATAAATTTAAGAGCAAGTAGATGTAGTGTTGGATTAGATATTGGAAAGAACATTGAGGTTGTACTTGAAAACAATTATCATGTACTTTATAAACCTGTTAAGAAGTATTAAGGAGGAAAATTATGGCAAATATTACTATTAATGACATACCTGTAAAGGTAAAAAATGGTACAACTATCCTTAATGCTTGTAAAAGTATTGGAGTTAAAATCCCTACATTATGTTTCATAGCGGAAATTAACGAAATAGGCTTTTGTAGAATTTGTGTGGTCGAAGTTGAAGGTGAACAAGATTTGGTTTCAGCTTGTAACACAGAGATTACTAATGGAATGGTTGTAAAAACTGATTCAGAATTGGTTTTAGAGAGTAGAAAAAACACTTTAAGATTACTTGCAAATAAACATAAGTTTAATTGCTGGCAATGTCCTAAAGATGGAGAATGTGAATTTTACGATATGTTAAAAACTTACGATATTACTTTTGACGAATTTGGACCAAGTGTTGGAAGAAATCCAGAAGTTATACTCGGTACTGGTATTTCAATGGATCAGTCTAAATGTATTTTATGTAAAAGATGTGTTGCAGTTTGTCAAGAAGTTGTAACTGCAAAAGTTTTAAAATTTAGAGATGATGATGGATTAAATCCATTTGTATCTCCAACTGTTGGATTAGCATTTGATGAAACAGGATGTATATTCTGTGGTGCTTGTGTAAATGTTTGTCCTACTGGTACATTACATGAAACTGATCACGTAAAACGTGTTGAAGCGATGTTAAGAGACCCTAATAAATTAGTAGTAGTTCAACCAGCACCTGAAGTACAAGCTGTAATTGGTGAAGAGTTTGGAATGAAAATAGGAACTCCTGTTAAAGAAGTTGAAGGTAAATTGTATAGAGCACTTAAATTATTAGGCTTTGATGAAATAACTGATGTTAACTCTGCTGCTGATTTAACTGTAATGGAAAATGCAAATAGACTTATTGATAGATTACAAAATGATGGTAAACTTCCAATGTTTACATCAAGTTGTGCTTCGTGGGTTAGATATACTGAGTTAAATAGACCTGAGTATATTGAAAATTTATCTTCGGTTAAGTCCCCACATATGATTCAGGGATCGTTAATTAAACATTATTACGCTCCTAAATATTTAAAAAAATCACCTAAAGAAGTATTTGTTGTTTCTGTAATGCCTTGTACTTCTAAAAAATATGAAATAGAACGTCCAGAAATGGAAAGTGACGGAGTAAGAGATGTTGATGCAGTACTTACAATAAGAGAACTTTCTAAAATGATTAAACGTAAAGGTATTAGAGTTAAAGATTTAGAAGATTATATGCCTGATAGTCCTTTAGCTAAGTTAACTGGAACTGGTTCTAGTATTCCTGTAAGTTGTGGAGAGATGGAAGCTACACTTAGAACCGTTTCACATAAACTTGATGGTGCTCCTCTTGAAAAAATCGAATATAAATTTACTAAAGGGTCACCTATGAATTATGGAAAAGGTGTAATTAAAGAAGCCACAGTTACAATTGCAGGAAATAAATTAAACATTGCAAAAGTAAATGGTGGAACTGCTATAAAAGAAATGTATAAAAGAATTGATTCAGGTAAAAAACAATATCATTTCATAGAATTTATGACTTGTGCTGGTGGATGTATCAACGGTGGAGGTATGCCAATTGTACATGACATACCAGCACACGAGGTAATAATTAAAAGATCTGATGCTTTATATAGACAACACGAACAAGATTTGCCACTTAGAAAATCTTATGAGAATGAATCAGTTTTAAAAGCTTATGATGAGTTTTTAAAAGAACCTGGTAGTGAAGTTTCTCATAAACACTGCCATACTAAATATTCTCAAAAAGAATATAGAAACGAATAGAGGTGATTACATGATAACTGAATATAGAACATATATAAATCCAAGCAAAGTCTATATCCCAATAACTGATAGCGAATACAAAATGGCTAATGTAAAAGTTGCTGTTGGAGACAGAGTATTAATTGGAGAAAAACTTGCAGAAAAATTTAAAGGTAAAAATAAATCACCAGTATTATCTACTGTCAGTGGTAAAATTTTAGAATTTAAAGATATGATAGACAGATATGGTAAAGTAGTTGATCACGTTGTAATTGAAAATGATAAATTATATGAGAAATTCCAACATAAAACTTTTGAGCACTCAATTACTACAGCCGAAGTTAGGAATGTAATAAATAACCTAGGTTTAAATAAAATATCTGTGGATGGAATATTTACTAATTTAGATTTTAATGCTAAAAGCAAATATGTAGTTGTTAACGCAATGTTTACAAACGAGCCATTTATTTCTACAGACTATGAATTTTTAATTAAACATAGTGCAGAAATGGCTGATGGAATAGAGTTGTTAAGTATTGCTGCTAACGCAGAAAAAACAATTATCTTAGTAGATAAGTTCATGCCTGAAGAAGCTTTATTAGAATTAGGTAAAGAGATAGTTGAAAAAGATATTGAAGTTATAACTATTGATTCTAAAAAAGTTAATGCTAAAGATTATAAGATAATTAAAAATCTAGTTAACGAAACTCTAAGTGTAAACTTAGTAGATAATGGTGTTGTTTATACTGAGATAGGTGCTGCAAAAATGTTGCATGATGCAGTTAGATTAGGAGTACCTGTTGTTACTAGGAAAGTTGCAATAACTGGAGATGCATTGAACATAAACGCTGTTTATGAAACTAGAATCGGAACTAGATTTACTGAACTAGTTGAAGATTTAGGTGGATACTCAGAAATAAAAAATATGAATCTTCATATAGGTTCATTCCTTACAGGGATTCAACTTGATAGCGACGACTTCGCTATTACTCAAACTGTTGATTCAGTAAACGTTGCTGAATACAGAGGAGTAGATGAAGATGTATGTATTAAGTGTGGAGACTGTAATGACATATGCCCCGCAGGAATATTGCCTCAGAACATAATGGATGCTGAGTTACGTAGTGTTAACTCTAGAATTGTTGAACTTAATACGGATGAATGTGTAGAATGTGGACTTTGTACCTATGTATGTCCATCTAAAATAAATGTACTTGAATGGGTACGACGTGCTAAACGTCGTGTCGGATAGGGGCTAATTATGAACTTTATAACTAAGAAAGCACCTATAGTAAACAATTCTCAAAGATCTTTTAAAAGAGCATTCACACTACATTTTGCTATAATAGCAACTTCAATTGTTACTGTAGTACTAAAAGCATTATCAAGCTTAGAAAACCCAGGAGAACTAGCAGTTAGAGCATTCTTTATGATTGTTGTTGGAGCTTTAGTCTCAGTTCTTGTAGAATTAGCATATGCTTATTCTGAAAAAGATATTACTAAATTTAAGAATTATAAGGGTTATGTAATTCCAATTAACACGGGGATACTAATTGCATTACTATTACCTTCAATTACACCAATTTATGTTTTAATTCTTGCAGTAGTTGTTGGTGTTTATGCAGGTAAATTAGTATTTGGTGGTTATGGATATTATATCTTTAACCCTGTATTGGTAGGTGTTATATTTGCTCAGTTGTCATTTGGAACACAATTAGCAGTATTTGACACACCACTTCAATTATTAAAAGAAGCTTTAAATGGTGCAACAACTAATTTTAATATATTAGATTTATTTGTAGGTAACTATGAAGCAGTAGCCATTGGAAGTACAAGTGTAATATTACTTTCAATCGTATTTATATATTTACTTGTATCAAAAGTTATCGACTATAGAATTTCAGGAACTTTCCTAATTTCAGTATTTATAATTTCATTTGGAATTGGAGTAATTAACTATTACGTTTCTGGAGACTTCAGTGGAGTATTTGACTATGTATTAGTAAATATGATAACTGGACTTACATTCTTTGGAGCAGCATTCTTAATTAGTGAAACTGTCTCAAGTCCAACATCGCGTGAAACAAAAATTGTTTACGCAGTTGTTGTCGCAGTCTTAATGATGACTGTTAGAGTACTTGGAGATAACGCTGAAGGATTAGTATTCGCAATATTGTTTGGGAATATGATAACTCCATTTATTAATAGAACTGTTAAGAGAAGTAATAAAAAAACTCTTATTAAAACAGTAGTTATATCATTAGTATTCGTAATATTTACCTCTATCGCACTTGGTATGATTTTACAAGGTAGAGTTGAAGAAATATATGCCTTAGTTGGAGGTGTATTGTAATGAAACATATTACGATAGTAGTAACACTATCTATAGTAGTACTGGTAGCAAGTGTTATGGTATTCTTCGTTGAAGCATGGACTACACCTATAATTGATGATTATAATTTTGAACAAGCTAACTTAGCAAAATTCGAAGTATTACCATTATTAGAAGGTAGTGATAGTTTAGAAGCAGATTTATCATATGATTTTACAGGAACATCAATTACAGAAGTAATAGTTATACCTGGTAAAGGATATATTTATACAGCAGAGTTTCAAGGATTCCAATCAATAATTACTTATATGGTTGGCTTTGATACAAATGGAAACATTACAGGATACAAAACATTAATCCAAGGAGATACTCCTGGATTAGGGGCTGAAATAGCAAAAGATTGGTACAAAGATCAATTTCCAGGAGTTAGTATCAATGACTTTTCTGAGATTGACGGACTTGTTGGTGCAACAATAACTTTTGGTGGATCAGCAGCTTCACTTTCTAAAGTAGTGGATTTCCATAATTCAACATTCGAAGGTGTTGTATTAGAAACTCCTGCTGAGAAATTAGCAAGATGGAAAAAAGAAATTACTATAGATAACGCAGTTATTACTGATGTATCAGGAGATTACACATTAAGTGGTGGAATTTCTAGAATTGAATTTGCAAATGACGGTTCAAAAGATGTAGCGGTAATTTACACAGTTGACTTCGAAGGTTATGCAGGAATTGTAGAATATATTATTGCACTTGATTTAGTAACAAATGATGTTATTGGATTAAGAATTGTAACAAACGAAGAAACTGCTGGAATTGGATCTGTAATATCAGAAGAATCATTCCAAACACAGTTTGATGCAATGTTACAAATTGATGCTTTAAACGGTAATATTGATGAGGTAGCTGGATCTTCAGCACCAATTACTTACGGAGCACTTAAAGGTTCATTAACTGAATTAATTAACTTCCATAAATCAGCATTTGAAGGTGAAGTAATTGAAACGTTTAATGAAAAAATATTAAGATGGAAAAACGAAATAACAGTAGATAACGCAATTATTACTGATGTATCTCTAGATTACACATTAACTGATGGAATTTATAAAGTTGAGTTAGTTAATAATGGATCAACAGATGTTGCAGTAATTTACACAACAGAATTCATTGGATATAATCCTTCTGAAACTGTAGTGTACTTTATAGCGTTTGATTTGGTTACAAATGACATTATAGGATTCAGAGTTATGTATCAAAGTGAAACACCAGGATTAGGAGCCAAAATTGCTGATGATAGTTACTTCGTGCAATTCGATGACTTATTACAAGCGGATGCTTTAGCAGGAAACATTGATGATTTAGCTGGAGCAACAATTACTACTGGTGGATTGAAAACGTCACTTGTTGATGTTGTTAATTTCCACAAAGTGGAATTCCAAGGTGAAGTTATCGGAATACCTGATCCAGTTGAGATGTCTGATGCTAATTTATTATTAGCATTACCTGACGCAGTTACATTCACTAGTGTGTATGGAGATTATACATACCTTGAAGATATATTGAATATTTACGAGGCAAAAAATGCAGCTGATGAAGTAGTAGGTTATATATATTATGGTCATGTTAAAGGATATGGGGCTGACAATATTGAATTCCTATTTAGTACTGATAAGGTTACCAATACTGTTGAAATTGTTATTTTAAATGATACTCAATCATGGGATCTAGCAGATGAATACGCTAACTATGACGGCTCAGCAGGACTTGATTTTAATACATCTACATGGCTTGAAAATTTTGAAGGAACTACATTGCAAATGTTATTAACTACACCAGTAGACACTGTTGCAGGTGTTTCAACAACAACTGGAGCAATGATATCTGTAATTGAAACAATAGCACAATATCATACAGATGAATCTATAGGAGGTGGAAACTAATGCCAAGAAGAGAAAAATCAATCAGAGAAATCTTCTCTAATGGACTTTTAAAACAAAATCCAACCTTTGTACAATTCCTAGGTATGTGTCCAACACTGGCAGTAACAAAGAGTGTTGAGAGTGCATTGGGAATGGGTGCTGGTGTTATATTTGTACTAGTGCTTTCAAACATAGCAGTATCTCTTGTTAGAAATTATGTACCAAAAGAGGTACGTATTCCAATTTATATCGTAATTATAGCTTCTTTAGTTACAGTGCTTGAAATGATAATGAAAGCTTTTGTACCAGATTTAGCAGCTTCATTGGGAACATTCCTAAGTTTAATAGTTGTTAACTGTTTAATATTAGGTAGAGCAGAAGCATTCGCTTCAAAAAATGGACCACTTAAATCAGCAGCTGACGGACTTGGTATGGCATTAGGATTTACTGGAGGGATTGTATTAATTGCATTCTTCCGTGAATTACTAGGTGCTGGTTCAATTACAATATGGGGAAGTTTAAAATTAGATTTAATCCCAGAATTATATCAAGTAAATATACTAGTACAATCAGCCGGTGCATTCTTAGTATTTGGGATTTTAGTATCTCAGATTAATAAATATAGAATGAACAAAGCTGATAGAAACGAGGAGGTGTAGTATGGAACTTATTGCTATAGCATTTGGAGCTATCTTCGTTAATAATGTTGTTTTACAACAGTTTTATGGATTATGTCCATTCCTTGGAGTTTCTACTAAAAAAAGTAGTGCATTATCAATGGGTATGGCAGTTACGTTTGTAATAACGTTATCAACTATTATTGCATTCTTATTATATGATCTTGTACTTGTACCAAATAATATTACTTACCTTTCAACAATTGTATTCATATTAGTTATTGCTTCATTCGTACAACTTGTTGAAATGTTTATTAAAAAGTTTAGTGCTCCTTTATATAGTGCGCTTGGTGTGTATTTACCATTAATCACAACTAACTGTGCGGTACTTGGAGTAGCAATTGATACAACAGTAAATGGATCTAAAATATTTGGTGTTGGAACAGATGTAACTCTTATTATGGTTACTGTGTACGCATTAGGTATCTCAATCGGTTATTCATTAGTTATATTCTTGTTTTCTGCTATACGTGAAGAAATGGATGCATATCCAATCAAACGTAACTGGCAAGGAATTCCAATCGCTCTTATCACAGCCTTTATAATGGCAATGGTATTTTACGGATTTGGAGGGATAGTTTAATGGATGGAATCGTAATCGTAATTATACTAGCTTTGGTAGTGTCAATTGGACTTGCATTACTTCTTAGTTTTGCATCAGTTGCATTACATGTAGAGGAAGATCCAAGACTACAAGATGTAACAGACTTACTTCCTAATCAAAATTGTGGGTTATGTGGTAACCCAGGTTGTAAAGCAATGGCTCAATCAATCTTAGATGAAGATTCAAGATTATCACAATGTAAACCAGGTGATCAGGAAATGAGAGAACTTATAAAAGAGTACTTAGAAGAACATCCCGATGAGTCTGGAGAATACGTAAAAGTTAAAATGTAGTTACAAAATACCGAGTTCATTTGAACTCGGTATTTTTTTTGAATATATAGGTACAAAAAAAGGAATGCATGTGCATTCCTTTTAAGTTTATTTAAATATTGTTTGTTGAATTATTCAGCTTGTGCAATTGCAGCAGCGAATGCAGCAAAGAATCCTTCGATTCCAATTGTAACACCAGCGATATCATCAATTACATCTTGATCAGTAGGATCAAATTTGTCATGATCTTCAGGAGTAGCAGCAGGAATTATAGTCCAATCAGTATTCCATGCTTGTGCATCAACGATAGCGTCAGCTAACATATCTGCATGTTGGAACCATTCATAAGTTGCTCCACCATATGCTACCATGTTGTAATCAAATCCAAGAACTTGTTTAGTAGTATAAGAAGTAACAACAACTTCACCTTCTACTATTTCAGTTTCAACAACTATAGCATCAAATAATACATTTACGATTCCACCAGCAGGACCAATAACTACAGTAGCTTGGTATCCGTGAGCTGAATCATTTCCATAATATATACCAGGAGTGAATGAACCTTTTTTATCCATATTGATTGTGTACATATCATCACCAGCAACTGCATTATCTGCATCGCCTTCTAAGTAAGTACCAATTCCACCAACATTAATAACGTTATCATATCCTAATGATTCTAAAGCAGCTTTTACATATCCAGCTCTAGTTCCAGAACCACACATAAGGAAAATTGTTTTATCATCATCAAATAATGCTTCTAAACCTGCAGCGATTTTAATATCGTCAGCAGTGAAAGCCCAACCTGTTTGTCTAACTAAGATTCCTTCATACTCTAAATAATCAAAGAATGGAATCATTTCGAATCCTGCGATATATCCAGATGCCATTTTGTCGTCAAAGTTTCTTAAGTCAACATATTGAACATCAGGTCTTCCTAAATATGTACCTAAATCTGCCATTGTAACAACGTCAGGTA
>JAFLJX010000252.1 GCA_022712785.1 Mycoplasmatota bacterium
TAGTAAATGGAGATTCAATGTTTACAATTAGTAATGTAGAAAACATGGCAAAAGTATTAGAACTTTATGAATCATTATTAGAAAGTATTAACAATTAAGAGTAGTTAATAAAAATTCAACTGTAAAAAGAACAATAAAATAAAATACTTAAACAAAACAAAAAGGCACGATTCCCAATGGAATCGTGCCTTAAATGATATTATTACATTTTTTACAGTGTCCCTGACATTGGGTCTTCTTAATATAAGTTTTTTTAGGTATTATTGATTTTCAATTCTGTATCCCTTTTTAATATATCTAAGTATTCTGTGTAAATAAATAATCTATTCCTAGAGTTTTTATTTAGTTGATTTAATATATTAAGTTTCTTTAGTTCTTCAACACCTTTTGAAACTGTATTGAATGACAGATTTAGTGATTTGCTTGTTTGTTTAATTTCGATTATAGGATGTTTTTCTATATAACCATATATCTTCAATACTGTAGCTTTTGATCTTCCCAGATTCAATTGGATTAAATCTAAGTTCTTTTTTTGTATTCGTTGGAGATCTTGTATTGTTTTGATTGCCTCTTCAGAAGATTTTTCAATGGCTTCTAAAAAGAATTTAATCCATTGTTCATAATTACCTTTTAAACGAACTTCCATTAAACGATCATAGTATTCGGTTCTATTTCTTTTTAAGTAATACGAAACATATAAAGTATCATAAGTTAATATGTTGAATTCTTTTAATAACAGATTTATTAATAATCTTCCTATTCTTCCATTTCCATCTAAGAAAGGATGAATCGTTTCAAATTGATAATGAATCAATGCAATCTTTATTAAAGGTTCTAATTGATTGTCATCATATATAAAACTTTCTAAAGCACATATCGATCTTTTTAGATTTTCTGGATTTGGTGGAATGAATTTTGCGTTTTTAATAGTACTGCCTGCTGGTCCAATCCAGTTTTGAGTTGTTCTGAACTTTCCTGGATCTTTGCTTTCCCCTCTTAATCCTTGCATTAAAACTGAATGTATTTCTCTTATTAATCTATTTGAAAGAGGCAACTCTTTAATTCTTGTGTTAGTAAAGTTAAGTGCTTTTATATAGTTAATAACATCTGCGACTTCAAGATTTTGAGTTATGTCAATACTAGGATCTAGGATATCAAAAAGAGATGCCTGTGTACCTTCGATTTGACTTGAAAGAAGTGCTTCTTTTTTTATGTACATTGATATGAATAAATCGATGTTAGGTATTTGAGTTGACATTCCTTCAAGTATCCCGAGATTTAAAGTAGCGTTAGATAGTTTCAAAAACATATCTTCATCATAAAATATCTCTGTTTTACCAGAAAGCGGAGTTGGGCTAAATGATTTATATTCTAACTTACCTGATAAATTCGATATGAAACTTCCTGACCTGTTTTCCATAATTATACCTCCAAAGTGAAATAACAATACAATTATACCATTCTTATTTCATTTTAGACAGATAAATAGAAATAAGATAAAGATAACAACTCAAATTGAGTTGTTATCTTTATCTTCAGCTTTCTTAATGAATCTCTTTTGAAGTTGAATGTTTTTATAAAATGCAGCTAGTCCTGCTTCCGCAGTTTCACGATAACTTTCTTTTAAATCTTTTCCAGTTTGTAACATTGTCTCAACAACCATATCAAACGATACAATTCTATTTTCACCAACAAGTTCGGCTAATTCTGCGGCGTTTATTGCACGCATCGCAGCTATTCCGTTTCTTTCTATACATGGTATTTGAACATATCCTAGTATTGGATCACAAGTTAAACCTAGGTGGTGTTCCATTGCCATTTCTGCGGCTGTTTCTATTTTATCAATATCGTTATCCATTAATACAGAAACTGCGGCGGCAGCCATACTACATGCAGTACCAACTTCTGCCTGACATCCTGCTTCAGCACCACTGATTGAACCGTTGTGTTTAACAATGTTTCCTATTAATCCAGCAACTGCAAGTGCATTTATGAATTTTTCTTTACTATAACTATATTTTTCTAAAGCGTAATACATAACTCCAGGTAAGACACCACTTGCCCCACAAGTAGGGGCAGTTACAATCTCACCACCGCTAGCGTTTGTTTCGCTTACTGCGTAAGCGTAAGCTGAAGATAGTTGTGTTTTATTCACATGTTTACTACTTGAGAATTTTATTCTATTCAGTATTTTTTTAGCTTTTCTTTCAACTGTTAATACTCCGGGAAGAACTCCTGATATGGCAATTCCGTCATCCACAGATTTAGCCATGACTTTCCACACTTTTGATAAATAATCTTTAAAATCATTATCTTCATATTTATAAACATAGTCATGTAATTCCATATTGTGTTCTTCACAATATTCTCTTATTTCTTTAAAGTATTTATGAGGATAAAGTTCAACAATTTCTTTAGGATCTTCCCCTTGTCTCCTAACAACTCCACCACCAATGCTATAAAACCTTTCATAGCCAATTGGGTGATCATCTTTAAACATGAATAAATCCATTGTATTTGGATGTTCAGGAATAGATTCTTGACTAAATATTACTTCTACATTATCTAATGTTCTTCTAATTACTTTATCAGTTAAATGGCCTTTACCAGTCATACTCAAAGAACCATATAATTTAATCATATAGCGGTCTGCGTCATATTCTTCTTTAACTATTTCACATACCTTTTTAGGTCCCATTGTATGGGAACTTGAAGGTCCATTTCCAATTTTATATAACTCTCTTATTGATCTCATAATATCCATCCTTTGAAATTGATTAAATCTATACAATTGTATTGTATCAAAACTTTTGGATTTGTCTACCTAAGTTGTAATATATTTAATTTAACTTTATGAACATAATATAGTATAATATTTCTAGGGTGATAAAATGACAAATTATACTGTAAAATCGAAAGATTTACTAAAAGGATTTAATGTAGACAAAGAAGTGGGACTTAGTTCTGAACAAGTTACTCTTCATAGAACTAAGTATGGTGAGAATAAACTATTAGAAAAAGGAAGAAAATCTATTTTCAAAATGATTATTAAAGAACTGACACAGTTCTTAAATATTCTTTTAATAATAGCGGCAACAGTAAGTGTTATAGCGTCAGGACATTTTACTGAAGGTATTTTTATTGTAGTAATAGTAATACTAAATATAAGCCTAAGTGTTTTCCAAGAAAGAAAAGCAGGAAACGCAATTTCTGCGCTTAAAAGTTTAAGCGCACCAAGTGCTAAAGTTCTTAGGAATGGAGAGCTTGAAAATATAGACTCTAAGCAATTAGTACCTGGAGACATAGTAATTATAGAAGCGGGAGACTATATGCCCGCAGACATAAGATTACTCGAGACTGTGAACTTAAAAATAGATGAATCAGCGTTAACTGGAGAATCTGTGCCAGTTGAAAAAGATGATTCAGTAAAATTAGATGAACCGACACCGATTGGTGATAGATTAAATATGGGATATATGAGTACTATTGTAACTTACGGGAGAGCGACCGGTGTTGTCGTTAGTACTGGTATGGAAACTGAGATTGGTAATATTGCGACTTTATTAAATGATGTTGAAGATGAGTTAACTCCTCTTCAAAAGAAAATAGATAAATTAGGTAAATTACTAGGAATGATAAGTGTTATTGTTGTTGTAATTATATTTATAGTAGGGTTAATTTATAAAATGGATATCCTTGAATTATTCATTATTAGTGTATCTTTGGCAGTTGCCGCAATTCCGGAAGGGTTACCAACAGTTATCACTGTTGTACTCGCAATAGGAATGAGAAAGATGGCTAATAAGAATGCAATAGTTAAAGAATTAAGCGCAGTTGAAACTCTTGGAAGTACAACTGTAATATCAAGTGATAAAACTGGAACTTTAACACAAAACAAAATGGTTGTTACTAGAATATTTGATAATAACATTATGGTTGAAGTGACAGGTAGTGGATATAGCTTTAAAGGTGAAATAAAAAAAGATAAT
>JAFLJX010000130.1 GCA_022712785.1 Mycoplasmatota bacterium
AAAAAGATAAACTTTCTGTTAATCCTTTAAAGAATTTTCTGTAATTTGGATTTTTAATAATCGGAGCTATTAATACTACTTTCGTAGTTTTTTTACACTTTGCAGCGAGTGCAGAACAAGTCGCTGCGCCTAAACTATAGCCAATTAGATATACTTTATCAAATATATCTTCATCCATGACTTCAATAGTTTCATCAATAAATTTTACGAAATTTTTTACTGTTACTTTTGGAAAGTATGTTCCCACAAAACTTCCGGGAAGTAATGCTGGATAGTAAACAAAATAATCATCGTTCTTGGCAAGATGATTATATAATGATTTTAACTCTGCGCCGGTTGTGGCAGCGCCGTTAATTATTACAACAAGATTTTTTTTCATTATTTGAATTGTTTATTAAATCTTATATCGTTTGTATAGAATAATCTAATATCGTTTATTCCATACTTTAGCATAGCAATACGTTCTACACCCATACCAAAAGCAAAACCTTGATACTTTTTAGAATCATATCCACTTGCTTCTAATACATTATCATTTACCATACCGGCTCCAAGTATTTCTATCCATCCAGTACCTTTACATATGTTACATCCTTTTCCGTTACAGTTATGACAACTTACGTCAACTTCAACACTAGGTTCAGTGAATGGGAAATATGAAGGTCTTAATCTAATATCTCTTTTTTCACCAAATAATTTTTTTGCTGTTTCCAATAATGTTCCTTTTAAATCTGCCATTGATGTTTCAGTATCAATAACTAATCCTTCTATTTGCATAAATTGATGACTATGAGTTGCATCATCTGCATCTCTTCTAAATACTTTACCAGGACATATTATTTTAATAGGACCCTTTTCAGTATTATCAAGCATTGTTCTTACTTGAACTGGCGATGTGTGAGTTCTTAAAAGAGTTTCATCAGTTATATAAAACGTATCCTGCATGTCTCTTGCTGGATGATCTTTTGGAAGATTTAACTTTTCAAAATTATATTCGTCAATTTCAATTTCAGGACCTTCCATAACTTCATAACCCATACCAATAAATAAATCTTCGATTTCTTCTCTGACTTTTGTTAGTATGTGAATATTACCAGATTCAAATTTTTTACCCGGTAAAGTAACATCAATTGTTTCACTTTTAAGTTGTTCATTAACAACAGCTTCTTCGATTAATGCTTTTTGTTCTTCTATATATTTCAATATGACTTGTTTTGCTTCGTTTGTAACTTGCCCAAAACGAGGTTTATCTTCTTTTGGTAGGTCTTTCATTAACTTCATTACTTCACTAAAAGAGCCTTTTTTACCTAAATACTTTGATTTAACTTCATTCAATACGTGTAAAGTTTTAACAACTCTAATATTACTTTCAGCTTCTAATTTTATCTCATTTAGTTTTTCATATAAATCCATTTGTTTCACTCCTTTATAATAAAAAATCGTCCTTAAAAATAAGGACGAAAATAATTTCCGCGGTACCACCTTTGTTCTAGGAATTCCTAGCACTCTAACTTTTAACGCAAGTATTACGTGCGTGATTAACGCCTCTTTAAAAGATGAATTCCTTATTAATAATATAGAACACTTTCACCACTTGTTCCTCGCTTTAATATTATGACAATAAGTACTATTTCCTTATTACCGATTTACACTACTGTATTATATAGTATTCATTTACTTTATTCAAGATAAAAAGCCTAACTAGGGTTTTTATTTTCGTCTTCCAGTTATTACTACAATTAATCTTAATAGTTCTATATAAAGCCAAACAATGGTTACTACTAGTCCAAGCGATAAACTCCATTCATATTCTTTACCAGCACCTGATTCAACAAGGTTAGTGATATTGTCAAAGTCAACTAATAAATACAATGATGATATAACAACACTAAACAAAACGATAGTTATATAAAAACTATATCCAGCATGTGTGTCAAGTAATCCTGTCATAGCCATAATTATCATAAAAAATGAAGCTAATATCAATCCGATTAATGCACTAAATAAGAATCTTTTGAATCCTTGGCTTACTCTTATGATTCCTGTGCCATACAAGATCAACATTCCAAATAATACTCCAAATGTAGCAAGTAAAGCCATTAATACAGCATCACTTCCAGCATAAGACGCTGCGATTGCACTAATAAAGCCTAAGAATACCCCTTCAAATACAGCATATATAATGCTAAATATAGAAGCTAATTCAACTTTTCTATGTGCTAAAACTACCATCACAAGTGCAACTATTGGTGAAACTAAAGCTGTAATAATCATTCCTGTAATATTTGTTTCAAAATCAAGTGAACTTCCAAAATAAAGTGCAATTGACGCTATTATCGCTAATAAGAATGCAGTTTTAACTGTTACACCTGCGTATGTTGCTGATACTTCACTATACCCACCATATTCTGCTCTACTATAAACCGGGTTTCTTCCTCTAAATCTCATAAAATCACTCCTTAAAAATGTTCTATTGATATTATAACATAAAAAAAATAAAAAAGTCTAAATACGTGATGTATTTAAACTTAAATCTATAA
>JAFLJX010000131.1 GCA_022712785.1 Mycoplasmatota bacterium
CAGGTGGATACACTCTATCAAATCCCATTTTTTTAAATCTCTTTTCTACTTCTACTATATCTTGTTTACCTACAACTATATTTCCGCCAACATAAAGTTTCACATGACCAAGACCTGCTTCATCACATTTTTCCTTCATGAAACGTACATCCATTTCTCCATGCCCGTATAAACTTGATACTAGTATTGCATTTGCATCTGTCTCTATAGCTGCGTTGATAAAATCTTCTTGAGTTGACAAAACACCAATATTTACCACGTTATAACCGTTTTCGGTTAAAACGAAATCAATAATTTTATTTCCAACTGCATGAACATCTGCACCAATCACACCAATAACCACAGTTTTCATAAGTAAATCCTCCTAAAATAGTAAAAGGACCTTTATCTAATTTCTAGATAAAACTCCTATTTTTTATTCATAATATATAGTTGTGAAACAAAGGTCGTTTTGTGAAAAACGGCTGACGCTAAAGTTGAGTTCTCTTTTTACATTTAAGAATGTTCTCATCTTTGTTACCTCTGATCATTTTTGATTAATATATTTGAAATATATACTCATATTATACATAATTAAAATCATAAAGCAAGGGTTTTAGTATAAAATTTTGTAAGCGTTTGTAGATAAGGATATATTTAATAAAAAAACACCGATTAACCGGTGTTTTTAGTTTAAAATCCATTTTTAGATAAGCAAATTAATCAATAACTAATGTTTTTCTAATTATCCAAAATACTCTATCACATGAAGTCCCATTTTCATCGAGAGAAATCTCGAAGGGAATAAGCTTATTCTTTGATTATAAATAAGCACTTTAGAATTATATATTCTTCTTGCTTTTTGTAGTTCTTCGAACTTCTCTTTTACAATATCCAACTTAACATCATCGAGTTCTTCGATTTTATTATAAATTTTATTTAAAATCAAAAATATATTTTGTCTTTCAACCAACATTAGATATCTTAGTTTTTTTCTCTTGTATTTAGAAAGTCTTTTTAGATATTTTTTATTCTCACTAGACTCAAGTTCTGGATTGTATTCTGTGAATAAAATTGTAGTTTCTAATAGTAATTTATGAAAAATCACATCTTTAACTGCAACTTCTTTCCATAAAGCCAGTAATTTATATCTCAATCTTAAATAGTATAACCCAACTAAAACTGCAATTGATAGAAACAATATAGAATTTGCTATATATCCCATAATCTAACTCCTAACTAGTGTATTTGTATTTATCGTAGAAAGATTCAAATTCTGATTCATACTTAATAAATCTATCCAAAATATATGGTTCGAAATACTCTTTGAATTCTAATTGTAGTAAATCTATAACTCTTGTATGTTTCAATTTATTTTTATAATTTCTGTTTTGCCTCAATATATCATACATCTCAGCCATGAGAATAACTTGACCTTCTTGGCTTCTTTGTACTCTTTTCATTCTTTCTGTAAACCCAGGTTCAATTGTTTTTTCAAAATGAGCTCTGATAATGTCTTCACTTTTTTGATTCAATTGAAGTCTTTTGATAATTACAGAACCTAAAATTGTTTTTTCTCTAATTACTTGATAATCTTTTTCATTTAAGGCTTCTTTTCCTTCGTATTCTAATATTGATAAGTTTTGTACTTTTTCAATATGAATTACACTGTAATCATATATTTCTGTACATACATTAGAGCTTAATCCCAGGACGCTTGCTAGCCTACTGGCAAGTTCAGCTAATCTATGGACTTCTTCTATATTCTGATTTATAGTATTAGAATTAAAAACTCCGATTACATCAAATACATCTCCAACCACAGCTTTAAAATCTATTTCTAGTTCTCTTCTTTTAATAAGTTCCACTTTACGTTTACTATTCATCATTTCACCAATTGAGACTGACGAATACAATGCTACAAAGAATACAATAAGTAAAATGGTTCTAAGAATAATATCAATTGTTACATTATAATTGTCTACTGCTAAGAAATTATACAGATTCGTAATTCCGTCTATTTCATGTAAAGGATACAATATAAAAATATGTAAAACCGTCATAAATACTATAACCCACTTAGAAAGTATTCTAAGTAAAGTAGCATCTTGATAAAGAGCTATAACTACTAAGGCAAAATAGATTAATATATATCCTGCTTGTGCAATTGATGCGTCTGTTGCAGCATAAAAAGCTCGATTAATTACCTCGATTTCACTAACACTAACAGCAGTCTCTATAAGATCTGGATTGCTTATATTTTGGATAACTCCCCCTACAAGAGAATTCAATACTTCAGTAACTTTTAAATCAGTTGCGCTCCATACTAATTTAATATAAACACCAAAACTTGCAACCAGTATATACACACTACCTATATACATAGCAAGTTGTTGCTTTAATAGTGTCCTTGGTTCTTCATGAATTATTTTCTTTAATGATGTATTAATCGCAAACATTACAATTGCAAATCCAGCAATTATTACATAATTTGGATCTTGATTCCCAATAATTGTGAATATAAACAAAACAATATTGGCAAGCATTAAGATATTTTTATTAACTATATTTCTTCTATACAAAACTGATGTATCATCTAGGATGTCTACACCTGCTTCAAAATTAAATTTATCGGATAGTCTCTTCCATAATTTCTTATAAATAATTGTAAGTTTTCTTCTAAAAGTTGATGGTTTTGAAGACACTTCCTTTTTCTTTGTTCCTGGATAATATATCCTAACCTTTTCAGATAAGTCTTTAAAGAATACAGCAATCTTATCAGTGAAAGTTTGCTTATTAGGATCAATTCCTTTTTTAAGCTCATCTATGTACTTTTTCAATTCCTCTGGTTCTTCTTTTGGAGTTTGTCTTTTGAAAAAGTCATCAATGTTCTTTTGATTTCTTCCCATCATTTCACCCCTATAGATCTAAATCTAGTTTAATTTCCTTAACCGTTGGATCTTTTCTTGCTTCTTCTTCATTAATTACTTGAGCAATCCTAGTTGATGCAGCTGCAGCTATTGCTCCAACTATATCATCCATAAATGTATGACACATGCCACCTTCGTGTTTACCATCTTCATTAAGTCTATCTACAACTAGAGGTTTATTTACATCAATATCACCAAAATTTGTTTTACCGATAGTTCCATAAAGTCCAGCAATTTCTAAACCGAATAATTCATCAATCCCAAACATTCCTAAATCTTTTTTTAGGATATCATAAATTGGACCTTTAATTACTTTTTCATCAGTTAGTCTATCAATTTCTGCACCTAACTGTAATAAATGAAAAGTATCTCTTAAAGACAAGATTTTTTCAACTGATTCAACAGCTTCACCCATTGTAATATTGTCACTCCATTTTGCTTGTTGTTTGAATGCAACTTCAGCAATCTCAGGAACTGTAACTGTTCTTTCTAATAATGTTTTAATATTCATTTCAAGCATTTCTTCACGCGAAAATAATGTTCTACCACTCATACAATCACCTCTATTTTTATATTATATCATAATTAACAATTAAATAAACTGTTTCTGTTCAGCAATTAAGTTTCTCCCGGCACCATTTAGAAAGACTTTAACTCTTTGTTTTGTCTTACCTTCTAATTGAACTGCGGTAATTTTTATTACTCCATTTAAACACTTAACACCTATTGAATCTTTAAAGACTTTAACAATTAAACCATTAGGATCTTCACTATGTGATTCTTCAAAACTTTCACAAGGAAATTTTTCAACACTTAGAATTTTAATACTTTTCCCATCAATCATTGTGTAACAGCTTGGCTCAGGACTAAATGATCTAACATGAGCTTCAATCTCAGACATTCCTAAATTCCAGTTGATTCTTTCTTCTTCTCTTTTTAAATTATATGCATAAGTAACTAGGTGTTGATCTTGAGGAATACGATTATTTGTCCCCTCTATAATTGATGGAAGAGTTTCTAATAATAATTCTTTTCCTAAAATACTTAATTTATCAAATAAAATTCCAGATGTATAATTTGGCATTATACTAATACTTCTATTTGAAATTATATCTCCACTATCCATTTTATATGCCATATACATAATTGTTACTCCCGTAGTAGTATGTAATCTTTTAATAGCTCTTTGAATAGGAGCTCCACCTCTTAATAAAGGTAGTAAACTACCATGAACATTGATTGCTCCAAGTCGTGGATAATCAATTACTTCATTAGGAATCATTTGACCATAGGCCGCAGTAATAATTATATCTGGTTTAGCTTCTAATATTCTTGCATAGTCTAACTTCATGTTTATTGGTTGGAATACTTCTATTCCAAGTTCTAATGCTTTTTCTTTAACTGGACTAAAAGTTAATACCTTTTTTCTTCCAACTAATTTATCTGGTTGAGTTACAACTAGATTAACTCCATATTCTCCATGTACTGCTTCTAGTATTCTCACACTAAATTCAGGTGTACCCATAAATACTATGTTCATAAAAATCATCTCCTATAATAAACTTGGATTTTTATCAATTGAAATCCCTATGTTTTTAACATATTGATTATAAATATCCTTTAATACAATCTCTAAAACTTTAGAGGTCTTATACTTAATAATAATTTGAGCTCTATAGTAATTGTTAATTCTAGCAATTTTAGGCAAAACTGGCCCCAAAATTATTATATCTCCTTCTAATTCCTTTCTTAATTTCATTACAATTTTAGTTCCTTCTTTTAACACTTTTCTAACATCTTTGTCAGTAATTATTATTTGAACTAAATTATTTATTGGGGTATATCCGGCAATTCTTCTAATTTCCATTTCTTCTTCATAAAATGAATGGTAATCATGAAGTTTTGCGTGACTTATTGCATAATGATCCGGGTTATATGTTTGAATAACAACTTCTCCATCAATATCATGTCTTCCTGCTCTACCTGAAACTTGAGTTAAAAGTTGGAAAGTTTTTTCAATTGCTTTATAATCTGGTAAACTCAAACTCATGTCTGCAGCAAGTACTCCTACAAGTGAAACCATAGGGAAATCTAATCCCTTAGATATCATCTGTGTACCTAATAATATATCACCATTATGTTCAAATTCATAAAGTAATTTTTCATGTGCACCTTTATAGGTAGTTGTATCTGTATCCATTCTAATTACTCTAGCGCTTGGAAATCTTTGTTTAATAAATTCCTCAACTCTTTCAGTTCCTATACCCATATATCTAATATGTTTACTATTACATGTTGGGCAATTTGTAGGATTTTCTTCATCATGTCCACAATAGTGACATTTTAAACTATTAGTTTTATCATGATAGGTTAAAGAAATATCACAGTTAGGACACATAATAACTTCGCCACAACTCCTACACATTACAAAAGTTGAATGTCCTCGTCTATTTAACAACAACATTATTTGTTCTTTTTTATTTAATCTATCAGTAATAAGCTCATCTAATCTTTTACTAAAGATTGATCTATTTCCACCTTTAAACTCATATCTCATATCTTCAATATAAACTATTGGTAATGTTGTTTTATTAGCTCTATTATTTATTTCTAGTAATGTATATTCATTGTTTTTAGCTTTATAATAACTTTCAACACTTGGTGTAGCACTACCGAGAACTAAAGGAACATTATAATATTTAGCTCTTAAAATTGCAACATCAAGAGCGTGATAATTAGGAGATTCAATTTGTTTATATGAATCAGTATGTTCCTCATCAATTATTATAATCCCAAGATTAGTAAATGGTGCAAAAATAGCAGATCTAGCCCCAACTACCACCTTTACTTCTTTTCTTCTTATTTTACGCCATTCGTCATACTTTTCACCAATACTTAATCCACTATGAAGCATGGCTACATCATTCCCAAATCTGCCCTTAAACCTTGAAACCATCATTGGGGTAAGACTTATCTCTGGAACTAGCATTATTGCTTCTAAGCCTGAATTTAGTACTTCTTCAATGATATTTAAGTAAATCTCTGTTTTTCCACTCCCGGTTATTCCATGAAGTAAGAATATTTCATTTGTGGATAGTTTTTCTTTAATTGAATTATAGACAGATACTTGTTCTTTATTAAGGACTACTGTCTTTTTATTAATTCCATAAATACTGTCAATTTCTCTATATGTTTCAACTTTGTATTCAACTATAACACCTTTTTCTATTAGACTTTTTAGTGTGGTGCTTGATATTTTCAGTTCTTTTAATAAGACACTTTTTAAACAATCATTATTAGTTAGTAGATATTTAACAACGGCTTTTTGTTTAATCCCTCTTAAAGGATTATTTTCATCAATTAATTTAATCTTACTAATATATTTTTCATTATTTGCTTGTTTAACTTCATACTTTACTACGATATTCCCAAGATTTATTTGATTTTTAATCTCTTTAAAATATGATTTTAATAAGTCATCATATATAACTTCACTATTTTTATTAAATTTAAGTGCTAAATCTAAATCTAGTAAACTAGTATCTTCACATACTAGTTTCTTTTTATATTTAGATTTCAAAGCTTTGGGTAACATAGCTTGATATATACTTACCAAAGGACTTGTATTACTCATAGCAAGTGTTTTACCTAGTTCTAATAACTCTTTGGTTAAAGAAGGAACTAAATCAAGAACTTGAACTACATTTTTTAATCTATCAAAATCACTAGTTTCTTTAAACCCTAGTACATATCCCATAATTAAACGAGGTCCAAAAGGTACTTTTACCCTTTGTCCTATTTCAATTACTTCCTCTAAATATGAAGGGACATTATAATCAAAAGTTTTATCAACTTCTCTTGCCTTCACATCAACTAAAATACTAGCTATCATTAAACCACCTACAGCCTATCTATAAAGTTACTTTTATTATTAAGAAAATGTTTAGTAAAAACGACACTTTCAATATCATCATATTTTATTTTTTTTATTGATTTTTCACTAAAATTATAAATTGTTGCATCTTTTAATGCCATTAGTATTGGACTATGGGTTGCGATTATTACTTGAGATCCGTTTTTTACCAAATCAGTAATCAATACTAATAATTGATATTGATTTGTAGCGCTTAGTGGAGTTTCAGGTTCATCAAGTAAGTAAATACCTTTTTGGTGCATTCTACTCTTAAAAAAAGTTAGAAATCCTTCTCCATGAGATTTAAATCTTAATTCACCATCATATTTACTAGATAAAGCATTTAACTCTTTTCTAACCGGGCCAAATGCTAAAGCCCTAACATACTCACTTTTATTTTTAAACTCCTCTTGCATCTCCTCTAAATCTGTTTCTAAGTTCTCTTTCATTTCCTTTAAGTTATTAATATATGTAATAAATTCTTCTCCGCTAAAAAAGAATCCACTTCTGGTTTTAACAGAATAACTAATTTTCATTTTTTCACTTAGCTCTTTAACTCTATTATAATAACTAGACTCCATTTTTTCTTTTGATACATTTATTGAATTATTATAATAAGCAATAGTTTTTAATAACGTACTTTTACCACTACCGTTGTCTCCAACTAAAATCGTTATTTTATTGTTAAAGTCTAGTTCTTTTGTATTTCTTAAACACTCAATATTAAAGGGGTATTCAACACTGTCAAAATCACTAAAAGTAATTTTCTTAATCAGCATCAATTAATCCTAAATTTATTAGTCCCTTTAATACACCATCATCTTTAATATCACTAGTTAAATACTTTGCGTGTTTTTTAGCTAGCTCTGTCCCGTTATCCATACATACACTGTTTGGTATAAAGTCTAACATTTCAATGTCGTTATCTCCATCACCTATTGCATAAGCATTTTCTAGTTTTATGTTTTCCATTTCTAATATTCTCTTAATTCCTTCTTTTTTACTCATTCCACCACTTAACACATCAAACCCGTCACCAAGCCATGAAACTAGTTCTAGATTCTCAAGTTTTTTTCTAAATGGATCATGAAGTTCTCTTTTACAAAAAGCCCACATTTGGAAGATATCATTATCTTTATAAAATTGTGGATCTATTCTGGGCAACT
>JAFLJX010000236.1 GCA_022712785.1 Mycoplasmatota bacterium
ATACCCACGCCGAAACAAGCGCTCATGAGCCCGAAGTGGCGAGCCCGATCTTCCCCATCGGTGATGTCGGCGATATAGGCGCCAGCAACCGCACCTGTGGCGCCGGTGATGCCGGCCACGATGCGTCCGGCGTAGAGGATCGAGATCTCGATCCCGCGAAATTAATACGACTCACTATAGGGGAATTGTGAGCGGATAACAATTCCCCTCTAGAAATAATTTTGTTTAACCTTAAGAAGGAGATATACTATGAGCCGCGAACGCGAACTGGACGCCTGGATCGACGGCCTGCTGGCCGATCCGCAGTTCCACGGGCATCCGCTGCACCAGGCGCTGGCCCGCCTGCGCCAGCAATCGCTGGAGCAACTGGTGCGGCTGGAGCGCATCGCCCGGATCTCCGACGGTTTCCAGTCGATGGCGCGGGAGCAGAACCTGTCGCTGTCCGAGCGCTACCACAAGCAGCTGCGGCGCCTGGAAAAGGTGGCGCGGATCTCCGACCGCTACCAGCAGATGATGGCAGAGAACCTCTACTTCCAATCGCACCATCATCACCACCATGATTACAAGGATGACGACGATAAGTGAGGATCCGAATTCGAGCTCCGTCGACAAGCTTGCGGCCGCACTCGAGCACCACCACCACCACCACTGAGATCCGGCTGCTAACAAAGCCCGAAAGGAAGCTGAGTTGGCTGCTGCCACCGCTGAGCAATAACTAGCATAACCCCTTGGGGCCTCTAAACGGGTCTTGAGGGGTTTTTTGCTGAAAGGAGGAACTATATCCGGATTGGCGAATGGGACGCGCCCTGTAGCGGCGCATTAAGCGCGGCGGGTGTGGTGGTTACGCGCAGCGTGACCGCTACACTTGCCAGCGCCCTAGCGCCCGCTCCTTTCGCTTTCTTCCCTTCCTTTCTCGCCACGTTCGCCGGCTTTCCCCGTCAAGCTCTAAATCGGGGGCTCCCTTTAGGGTTCCGATTTAGTGCTTTACGGCACCTCGACCCCAAAAAACTTGATTAGGGTGATGGTTCACGTAGTGGGCCATCGCCCTGATAGACGGTTTTTCGCCCTTTGACGTTGGAGTCCACGTTCTTTAATAGTGGACTCTTGTTCCAAACTGGAACAACACTCAACCCTATCTCGGTCTATTCTTTTGATTTATAAGGGATTTTGCCGATTTCGGCCTATTGGTTAAAAAATGAGCTGATTTAACAAAAATTTAACGCGAATTTTAACAAAATATTAACGCTTACAATTTAGGTGGCACTTTTCGGGGAAATGTGCGCGGAACCCCTATTTGTTTATTTTTCTAAATACATTCAAATATGTATCCGCTCATGAATTAATTCTTAGAAAAACTCATCGAGCATCAAATGAAACTGCAATTTATTCATATCAGGATTATCAATACCATATTTTTGAAAAAGCCGTTTCTGTAATGAAGGAGAAAACTCACCGAGGCAGTTCCATAGGATGGCAAGATCCTGGTATCGGTCTGCGATTCCGACTCGTCCAACATCAATACAACCTATTAATTTCCCCTCGTCAAAAATAAGGTTATCAAGTGAGAAATCACCATGAGTGACGACTGAATCCGGTGAGAATGGCAAAAGTTTATGCATTTCTTTCCAGACTTGTTCAACAGGCCAGCCATTACGCTCGTCATCAAAATCACTCGCATCAACCAAACCGTTATTCATTCGTGATTGCGCCTGAGCGAGACGAAATACGCGATCGCTGTTAAAAGGACAATTACAAACAGGAATCGAATGCAACCGGCGCAGGAACACTGCCAGCGCATCAACAATATTTTCACCTGAATCAGGATATTCTTCTAATACCTGGAATGCTGTTTTCCCGGGGATCGCAGTGGTGAGTAACCATGCATCATCAGGAGTACGGATAAAATGCTTGATGGTCGGAAGAGGCATAAATTCCGTCAGCCAGTTTAGTCTGACCATCTCATCTGTAACATCATTGGCAACGCTACCTTTGCCATGTTTCAGAAACAACTCTGGCGCATCGGGCTTCCCATACAATCGATAGATTGTCGCACCTGATTGCCCGACATTATCGCGAGCCCATTTATACCCATATAAATCAGCATCCATGTTGGAATTTAATCGCGGCCTAGAGCAAGACGTTTCCCGTTGAATATGGCTCATAACACCCCTTGTATTACTGTTTATGTAAGCAGACAGTTTTATTGTTCATGACCAAAATCCCTTAACGTGAGTTTTCGTTCCACTGAGCGTCAGACCCCGTAGAAAAGATCAAAGGATCTTCTTGAGATCCTTTTTTTCTGCGCGTAATCTGCTGCTTGCAAACAAAAAAACCACCGCTACCAGCGGTGGTTTGTTTGCCGGATCAAGAGCTACCAACTCTTTTTCCGAAGGTAACTGGCTTCAGCAGAGCGCAGATACCAAATACTGTCCTTCTAGTGTAGCCGTAGTTAGGCCACCACTTCAAGAACTCTGTAGCACCGCCTACATACCTCGCTCTGCTAATCCTGTTACCAGTGGCTGCTGCCAGTGGCGATAAGTCGTGTCTTACCGGGTTGGACTCAAGACGATAGTTACCGGATAAGGCGCAGCGGTCGGGCTGAACGGGGGGTTCGTGCACACAGCCCAGCTTGGAGCGAACGACCTACACCGAACTGAGATACCTACAGCGTGAGCTATGAGAAAGCGCCACGCTTCCCGAAGGGAGAAAGGCGGACAGGTATCCGGTAAGCGGCAGGGTCGGAACAGGAGAGCGCACGAGGGAGCTTCCAGGGGGAAACGCCTGGTATCTTTATAGTCCTGTCGGGTTTCGCCACCTCTGACTTGAGCGTCGATTTTTGTGATGCTCGTCAGGGGGGCGGAGCCTATGGAAAAACGCCAGCAACGCGGCCTTTTTACGGTTCCTGGCCTTTTGCTGGCCTTTTGCTCACATGTTCTTTCCTGCGTTATCCCCTGATTCTGTGGATAACCGTATTACCGCCTTTGAGTGAGCTGATACCGCTCGCCGCAGCCGAACGACCGAGCGCAGCGAGTCAGTGAGCGAGGAAGCGGAAGAGCGCCTGATGCGGTATTTTCTCCTTACGCATCTGTGCGGTATTTCACACCGCAATGGTGCACTCTCAGTACAATCTGCTCTGATGCCGCATAGTTAAGCCAGTATACACTCCGCTATCGCTACGTGACTGGGTCATGGCTGCGCCCCGACACCCGCCAACACCCGCTGACGCGCCCTGACGGGCTTGTCTGCTCCCGGCATCCGCTTACAGACAAGCTGTGACCGTCTCCGGGAGCTGCATGTGTCAGAGGTTTTCACCGTCATCACCGAAACGCGCGAGGCAGCTGCGGTAAAGCTCATCAGCGTGGTCGTGAAGCGATTCACAGATGTCTGCCTGTTCATCCGCGTCCAGCTCGTTGAGTTTCTCCAGAAGCGTTAATGTCTGGCTTCTGATAAAGCGGGCCATGTTAAGGGCGGTTTTTTCCTGTTTGGTCACTGATGCCTCCGTGTAAGGGGGATTTCTGTTCATGGGGGTAATGATACCGATGAAACGAGAGAGGATGCTCACGATACGGGTTACTGATGATGAACATGCCCGGTTACTGGAACGTTGTGAGGGTAAACAACTGGCGGTATGGATGCGGCGGGACCAGAGAAAAATCACTCAGGGTCAATGCCAGCGCTTCGTTAATACAGATGTAGGTGTTCCACAGGGTAGCCAGCAGCATCCTGCGATGCAGATCCGGAACATAATGGTGCAGGGCGCTGACTTCCGCGTTTCCAGACTTTACGAAACACGGAAACCGAAGACCATTCATGTTGTTGCTCAGGTCGCAGACGTTTTGCAGCAGCAGTCGCTTCACGTTCGCTCGCGTATCGGTGATTCATTCTGCTAACCAGTAAGGCAACCCCGCCAGCCTAGCCGGGTCCTCAACGACAGGAGCACGATCATGCGCACCCGTGGGGCCGCCATGCCGGCGATAATGGCCTGCTTCTCGCCGAAACGTTTGGTGGCGGGACCAGTGACGAAGGCTTGAGCGAGGGCGTGCAAGATTCCGAATACCGCAAGCGACAGGCCGATCATCGTCGCGCTCCAGCGAAAGCGGTCCTCGCCGAAAATGACCCAGAGCGCTGCCGGCACCTGTCCTACGAGTTGCATGATAAAGAAGACAGTCATAAGTGCGGCGACGATAGTCATGCCCCGCGCCCACCGGAAGGAGCTGACTGGGTTGAAGGCTCTCAAGGGCATCGGTCGAGATCCCGGTGCCTAATGAGTGAGCTAACTTACATTAATTGCGTTGCGCTCACTGCCCGCTTTCCAGTCGGGAAACCTGTCGTGCCAGCTGCATTAATGAATCGGCCAACGCGCGGGGAGAGGCGGTTTGCGTATTGGGCGCCAGGGTGGTTTTTCTTTTCACCAGTGAGACGGGCAACAGCTGATTGCCCTTCACCGCCTGGCCCTGAGAGAGTTGCAGCAAGCGGTCCACGCTGGTTTGCCCCAGCAGGCGAAAATCCTGTTTGATGGTGGTTAACGGCGGGATATAACATGAGCTGTCTTCGGTATCGTCGTATCCCACTACCGAGATATCCGCACCAACGCGCAGCCCGGACTCGGTAATGGCGCGCATTGCGCCCAGCGCCATCTGATCGTTGGCAACCAGCATCGCAGTGGGAACGATGCCCTCATTCAGCATTTGCATGGTTTGTTGAAAACCGGACATGGCACTCCAGTCGCCTTCCCGTTCCGCTATCGGCTGAATTTGATTGCGAGTGAGATATTTATGCCAGCCAGCCAGACGCAGACGCGCCGAGACAGAACTTAATGGGCCCGCTAACAGCGCGATTTGCTGGTGACCCAATGCGACCAGATGCTCCACGCCCAGTCGCGTACCGTCTTCATGGGAGAAAATAATACTGTTGATGGGTGTCTGGTCAGAGACATCAAGAAATAACGCCGGAACATTAGTGCAGGCAGCTTCCACAGCAATGGCATCCTGGTCATCCAGCGGATAGTTAATGATCAGCCCACTGACGCGTTGCGCGAGAAGATTGTGCACCGCCGCTTTACAGGCTTCGACGCCGCTTCGTTCTACCATCGACACCACCACGCTGGCACCCAGTTGATCGGCGCGAGATTTAATCGCCGCGACAATTTGCGACGGCGCGTGCAGGGCCAGACTGGAGGTGGCAACGCCAATCAGCAACGACTGTTTGCCCGCCAGTTGTTGTGCCACGCGGTTGGGAATGTAATTCAGCTCCGCCATCGCCGCTTCCACTTTTTCCCGCGTTTTCGCAGAAACGTGGCTGGCCTGGTTCACCACGCGGGAAACGGTCTGATAAGAGACACCGGCATACTCTGCGACATCGTATAACGTTACTGGTTTCACATTCACCACCCTGAATTGACTCTCTTCCGGGCGCTATCATGCCATACCGCGAAAGGTTTTGCGCCATTCGATGGTGTCCGGGATCTCGACGCTCTCCCTTATGCGACTCCTGCATTAGGAAGCAGCCCAGTAGTAGGTTGAGGCCGTTGAGCACCGCCGCCGCAAGGAATGGTGCATGCAAGGAGATGGCGCCCAACAGTCCCCCGGCCACGGGGCCTGCCACCATACCCACGCCGAAACAAGCGCTCATGAGCCCGAAGTGGCGAGCCCGATCTTCCCCATCGGTGATGTCGGCGATATAGGCGCCAGCAACCGCACCTGTGGCGCCGGTGATGCCGGCCACGATGCGTCCGGCGTAGAGGATC
>JAFLJX010000132.1 GCA_022712785.1 Mycoplasmatota bacterium
AATTGGAACTTCAATTACAAGGTCGTCTCCGTGTCTTTCATATAAACTATTCTTTTTAACATCGAATAAAATATATAAATCTCCTGACGGACCTCCATTTGATCCTTTACTTCCGTAACCTTCTAATCTAATTTGTTGTCCAGTATCGATACCTTCAGGTACTGATATTTCAATTTCTTTATTTTTTGATATAGTTTTTTCACCATGACAAGCTTCACATCTCTTAGTAATTTCTTTACCAGAACCTCCACATTTAGGACAAGTAGCTTGACTACGAGTTCTACCAAATAGTGATTGTTGTTCTACCATTACTGTACCTTTACCATGACACTGTGTACAAGTTTTTACATCCTTTTTAGAATGAGCACCTGTTCCGTGACATGTAGTGCATTCTTCATGAGATGTAACTCTGATTTTTTTCTTTGAACCAAATATTGCTTCTTCAAAAATAATATTCATTCTCTTTTGTAGGTCAGACCCTTTTCTTGGTCTGTTTGAAGATCTTGACTGACCTCCACCACCAAAGAAATTAGAGAATATATCGTTAATATCAAAATCAAATCCACCAAATCCAGAGGTATTAAAACCTTGGCCGTTATTGGCTTGATGCCCAAAACGGTCATATTGAGTTCTTTTTGATGAATCACTTAATACTTCATAAGCTTCTTGAACTTCTTTAAATTTTGCTTCTGCGTTATCTTCAGTTGAAACATCAGGGTGAAACTTCTTAGCCATTTTTCTATAGGCACCCTTTATCTCTATGTCAGAAGACTCTTTTTTTATACCTAAGACTTCGTAGTAATCTCTCTTGTCCATAATGCACCTCATTCATACTTATATGAAGTAGAAATTAATCTACTTCATATATAGTTTATTTAGTCTACTTCTTCAAAATCTGCGTCAACGATATTATCATCTTGTGCTTCACCATTTGCTGATGAATCGTCAGTTGCTTGTTCTTGTTGTGCAGCTTGAGCTGCTTCATATGCTTTAGTAGCTAAAGCTTGAGCTACAGTATTTAATTCTTCTTTTTTAGCTTTGATATCTTCTAAATCAGTTCCTTTTAATGCTTCTTCTAATTCTGAGATTTTGCTTTCAGTATCAGTTTTTTCATCATCAGTTACAGATTCACCAAGATCAGTAATTGCTTTTTTAGCAGCGAAGATTAATTGATCTGCTTCATTTCTTAAATCAGCTTCTTCTTTTAATAATTTATCTGCTTCTGCATTTTCTTCTGCTTCTCTAACCATTTTTTCAATTTCTTTTTCACTAAGTCCTGAATCATTAGAAATAATGATTGATTGTTCTTTATTAGTTCCTAAGTCTTTGGCTTTAACATGAACGATACCGTTAGCATCAATATCAAATGAAACTTCGATTTGTGGCACACCACGTGGTGCTGGTGGGATATCTGTTAATTGGAAACGACCTATTGTTTTATTTTGGTTAGCCATTGGTCTTTCACCTTGTAATACATGTAAGTCTACAGCAGGCTGATTAGCAGCTGCAGTACTAAATATTTGTGATTTTGAAGTTGGAATTGTAGTATTTCTCTCAATTAGTTTAGTGAATACACTACCAAGTGTTTCAATTCCTAAACTTAGAGGTGTAACATCTAATAATAAGATATCTTTAACATCTCCAGATAATACTCCACCTTGAATTGCAGCACCCATTGCTACGACTTCATCAGGGTTAACTGTTTTATTTGGTTCTTTTCCTAGTTCTTTTTTTATTGCATCTTGAACTGAAGGGATTCTAGTTGATCCACCAACAAGTAATACTTGGTGTAAATCGTTTTTAGTCATATTAGCATCTTTTAATGCTTTTCTAACTGGTCCCATAGTTTTTTCAACTAAGTCAGATGTTAATTCATTAAACTTAGCTCTTGTTAATGTTTGTTCTAAATGGACAGGTCCATTTGGTCCAACACTAATGAATGGTAATGAAATTTGTGTTGAGGTAATTCCTGATAAATCTTTTTTAGCTTTTTCAGCTGCATCTTTAAGTCTTTGCATAGCCATTTTATCTTTTGATAAATCAACTGCAGTTTCTTTTTTAAATTCAGCAACTAAGAAGTCCATAATTTTTTGATCGAAGTCATCTCCACCAAGACGGTTATCTCCAGAAGTTGAAATTACTTCAAAAGTTCCTTCTGCGAGTTCTAGGATTGAAACATCAAATGTTCCTCCACCTAAATCGTATACTAATATTGTCTGATGTTTATCTGTTTTGTCAATCCCGTAAGCTAGCGCTGCTGCTGTTGGTTCATTGATAATTCTTTTTACTTCAAGTCCAGCTATTTTACCAGCATCTTTTGTTGCTTGTCTTTCAGCATCATTAAAATATGCAGGAACAGTTATTACTGCTTCTGTAATTTTATGTCCTAAATAGTCTTCTGCAGTTTTCTTTAAATTTTGAAGTATCATTGCAGAAATTTCTTGAGGTGTATATTCTTTTCCATTTACTTTTTCTTTATGAGATAATCCCATTTTTCTTTTAATTGATGTTACTGTGTTTGGATTAGTTATTACTTGTCTTTTAGCAACTTCTCCTACTTGGATTTCTCCATCTTTAAACGCTACTACACTTGGTGTAGTTCTTGCACCTTCTGCGTTTGCTATAACTTTAGATTCTCCACCTTCCATTATTGCAACACATGAATTTGTTGTACCTAAATCAATACCTATAATTTTTCCCATTTTTATTTCTCCTTTATTCGCTTATTTTTACTACAGCAGGTCTTATTAACCTATCTTTAAATAAATATCCTTTTTGCAATACTTCTAATACTTTGTTTGGTTCTGTACCTTCAACTTTTTCAGTCATTATAGCTTGATGGAAGTTAGGATCGTAATCTTCGCTAAGTGCATCTACTTCACTAACACCTTCATCTTCTAATGCTTTAATAAACTGTTCGTTAATTATTTTAAAGCCTTGCATAATGCTTTTGTTTTCTTCGTTAACAACTTCATGTTTTAATGCTAAATCAAAATGATCAAGTGGAGTAATAAGGGTTTTAGAAATAGACATTGCTGCATATTTTCTTTCCATTATTCTTTCCTTTTCTAATCTTTTCTTAACATTTACTAAATCAGCACGATCTTTAAGCATTGTGTTTTTTAAATCTTTGATTTGTAATTCTAATTCTACAATTATTTCTTTAGAAGATTTCTTCTTCTTTTTCTTCTCAATAACAACTGGCGCTTCTTTCTTTAAAGGTTCTGTTTCTTGTTTTTCCTCTAATACATCTTCTACATCTTCAACAGCTTTTTTCGTCATTTCCTTTACTCCTTATACAATTTAGTCATATGTGCTGCTAAATACTTAATTAATGGAATTACTTTTTGGTATTCCATTCTGGTAGGACCTACTATTGCTATTGTACCTTTTTCAGTTTCATTTAATTGATATGGAACGCTGATTACTGTACAGTCACGCATAGCGTTTATAGAGTTTTCTTTTCCTATTGTTACAGTGAGTCCTGTGTTTGTCGTATTTTCAACAAGCTTGAATATATCATTCATTTCGAAAAATGTTAATAATTCTCTTACTCTATCTATATCTTTAAAATCAGGTTGATTTAGCATTTTAGATTGTCCAGCTAAGTAGTAATCACTTTGCGTAAACTTTGTAAATGCACTTAAGAAAGCATCAATTATTGATTTATTGTAAATTAACATATCTTTAATCTTTTGTTTGTCAATTTCATAATGTAGTTTTTCACTAACTTTTGATATTGGACAATCAAATAATATATCATTAAAAATTTCAATAACTCTTTTCATATCTTCAATGTCTGTATTCAATGGAATCTTGATATTCTTACTTTCTACATGTCCTAGGTTTGTAACTATAATTAGTAAAGCAACATTTTCATAAAGAGGAAGTAATTCTATCTTCCTAATCTTCGAGCCATAGGCTGAACGACCAAGTGATATTGTTGTATAATTAGTCATTTGGCTAAGTAAATTCATAGCTTGTTTTATTGCTTCATCTCTTTTAATATCTTTATTACTAAACAAATCATCAATGACTGTGAAACTTTCAGACATATTATCTTTATCCGCAAGTATTTTTTCTATATAGTAATGATATCCAAAATCACTAGGGATTCTCCCACTAGATGTGTGAGTTTTTTCTAAGTAACCTAATTCCTCTAAATCAGCCATCTCATTTCTGATTGTAGCTGGGCTAAAATCTAATAGTTTAGACAACGATCTTGAACCAACAGGTTCTGCAGATTTAACATACTCTTCAACCGTTAATTTAAGAACTAATTCTTGCCTTTTTGATAACATATCTTCACCTCTTTTAGCACTCTTTGCATTTGACTGCTAACAACATTATATAACATCTTTTTAGCAGTGTCAAGTGTTGAGTGCTAAATAATTAAAAAAACAACTCAAATGAGTTGTTTTATCTTTTAACGAAGGGGTTATCTAACTTTTCATTAAGTATAGTAGTAAAGTGCCCATGACCCGGATATACAATTGTATTGTCTCTTAATTTAGTAACAAGCATATTAACACTTCGTTCAATATGTGTCTTATTTGCAGTAGGTAAATCATATCTACCAATAGTTCCTTTGAATAATGTATCTCCACTAAATAATGCATTTTTATAATGATAACAAACTCCACCACGTGTGTGTCCTGGAGTTTCTATTATTTTTATTGATTCCATTCCTAGTTTAATTTTATCTTTACTAGTAACGGTACTTACTATTTGTTTGTCTTTTAAAATGAATTTATTGTGTGTCATAGACGATAAATTCAAATTCGGATCAAACAAAAAATCTCTTTCATTCTCATGTATATATACTGGAGCTTGATATTTTTTCACAATATCATTTAATGAATATATATGATCAAAGTGCCCATGAGTTAACAAAACTCCTAATACAATAAAGTCTTTCTTAGTTATGTAGGCAGTTATCTCTTCAAAGTTAGTTCCTGGGTCTATAATGAAACAATCTCTCTTTTCGTTAATTATATATGTATTTTCCGTAAAATCGTTTAGAATTGATTTAATCATTATATTTCACCAGTGTAGCTGCGCCATACATTCCGGCATCATTTCCTAGTTTAGCTAAAACTATTTTAGTGTCCTTAACAGGGACAAATAATAATTCACGGAAATACTGATCAATCTTATCTAAAATGAATGAACCAGCTTTTGAAACTCCTCCACCAATGATAATTA
>JAFLJX010000133.1 GCA_022712785.1 Mycoplasmatota bacterium
CATATAGTACCTCTTTTCATTTCTTTAAGAATTCTATAGTTTATACCTGTTATATTCTATCTTTCTTTAATAGTATATCATATCTTTACAATTCACATTTAAACATAATATATACACATCTATTTTGTATACTTAAGTGAACACTCCCCCACTTAATTAAAATTTGAAGTAGGAGCATTCTTGAACAATGTGGTAAATTAATAAAAATGACTTTCATTTGAAAGTCATTTTTATAATGGTTGTGTTAAATACTCTTTATATGTTTGTGTATCTTCTTTATTGCCCAATCATAATGACTTGAAGTTGAGGAAACACAATAACTGCCTAAACTGGTTGATCCTGTCCAATTATAGTGCTTTTTTGTAAATAGTTCTTCATCTGTAAATTCCCCAAGTACTTCTATAACTAATTTATGACTCCCCATTACCATTTTTGTTGCGTCTTTATAGGATGTTTTTTGATGTTTTTCCCAAAAAACAATGTTCAATTTGCCATATGTTTTCCAGTTATATCCATCAGGCAAAAAAGCTTGCGAGTTATTATTTGTGTTTGAATTAACCCACTTTAAAAGTAAATTATGCCACTCATGTAGATGGATTAGAATATCTCTTATATTTTTATCTCTATCTTCAAAATTGAATAATTTATTGGTGTCCTCAATTGATAATCCATTTATTATATCCCACATTCTACCAAATTGATTAGTTGCATTAATTAGCAATTCATTCTTTGTTTTTGCTCTAGGCATGATTAAGTCCTCCTATTTATGATTTTGAAAGCTTTACATGTATAATATATAATTATAGTTTATTCGTTTTGGAATTGTTAGAAATGAATTCTACATCACCAATTAAAAACTGATGTATTAATACTCTTAAATACCTTCATATAGTTTATTCGTTTTGTTGATTTCAACTAAAAATATTTAAGCTACATGAAGATCATTATAGTTAAGAATACAAAAATCATCATTGATAATGCTATGTTAAATCTATTGATTTTTCTGTACAAGAACTCAGGTGTTGAACCTTTACTAAATATTAAAGGTATTCCAAATAACGTAGTTGATATTAAAGACTCAAAGAAGTAATCGTTATTTAGGAAATATACACTCAATAGAGCAATTCCGATAAAGATAATTCCATGTGGTATTAACTTTCTTTGTTGTTCTGTAACTAATTGCTCAAATGCAAAAGCACCGAACAAACTACTTATAACATAAACTACAATCCCAATAATTTCCATATTTTATCACCTCTTTAATTTTATATTACAGTTCAGTCGCTTTTACTCTTGAATAATATCTAATTACTTTGAAGCAGAAAAACAATAGTTCAACTACTAATACCAACATAATCAAGGGTGATAAAATCATCCATGTGCTAATATTTTCAAAATTTGCATAGGCAAATAAAGTTATTGACATACCTATAGATAGAACGACGAATAAGATAGCTGGTAAAAACACTGCTAAATATGTCCACATATATTTTTTTGCGTGTTTCACTTTAGTCTCATGATCACTATAATATTTTGGAACTAGTTCTGTATATTCTTGTCCCCAAACGGAAATTGCCATAAATCTTGAATATGATGTGAAATATAGTTTCCATCCACTTTCCTTATTTAAGCTAAAATAATTAGCTCCTTTTTTTGTTTGGAAATCTACATGATATTTTACATTTCTAGGTAAGCCTGTTTTAAAGTAAAAGCTATTACCAATTTTACTCATTCTGATTAGATTAAATCCCTTTAATTCCATTTGTTCAAGCCAATCTTCAATTTTGTCAGGAGAATAGAACCATGCTACTTTAGTTTTTTTAATTAACTTCTTCTCTTTCCGTAGTTTTCTAATTTCTTCTTTTGTCAATATGGTATCCTTTGGAATAGTAAATGACATATCTATACCATCCCCACAAAACACTTCTAGTTTCCTATTTGATACTCTTAATCTAAAGAAAGAATAAATCATCCAAATTTGGATAATGAAATAACCGAAATTTACAAGTATGAATGCTATAGCACTCATTATCTCTATAGTTGTGTACTCTACCTCATTACTAGGTATAGATTCCACAGTGACACTACCTATACCTAAAGTGAAAATAATAACAATTAAAATAAAGAAACTATATAACATAATTTGAAACAACAACATTTGCCCTACTATATATTTAATTTTTCTATTTCGCGATACCAAATCATTATATGAAGGAACTGAATTTGGCTCATCACTAATTTGCTCTAAAAAGTAAAAATTCTTTGTATAACATATTTCTGTGTAGTCATTACCATCTTTAATATAAATAGGATAGCCGTCTAAACCCTTATCATAGTTAATAATATGCTTTTTATTTTCTGATTCAGATTTATTGAATTGAAATATTCTAAGTACAGGGTTTACTTTTATAAGTTTGTACCCTTTAAAGCTTAAATCATTTAACCAATCTTGGGTTTTTAATACATCGTAACTCCAAAATGGTCTAAATTTATTTTTGCTCATTGAATAACCCCTCCTGATATAGTGTGTCTTTGTATACTATTTTTATTCTGTTTATTTCCAGTTCTAACAGTTTACTTCCCTCAACAGTTAGCTCGTAAACAGTTTTTCTATCCCTGTCTTGATAAACAGAGATAACTTTAACTTTTGACATTTTCCCCAAAGTTGTGTATACAGTTCCTGAGCCTAGCTTTATTCTACTACCGGTTAGTTTCTCAACATATTTTATGATTCCATATCCATGTCTTGGAACATTTAAAGACAGTAAAATATAGTAAGCTGTTTCACTTAATGGTATTAGCGATTCAATACTTTTTGCCATCAAAATCAATCCTTTCAATATATGTCGTGATGTGACATATCTAATTTAATTATATCACAGTGCGACATATTGTCAACCCTCATCTAAATATGAATCGTAAATTTGATTTCAAATTAAGTAGGGGAGGAACAGATAATTGTTTAATCACTGTTTATTTCGTCAGTACCATACTACTGTACATATGTTACCGCATACTGTGGTTCAATTAAAAATATAAAAAAAAGGAGAGTATTAAATAACTTCCTTATTTTTCGTTATAACTCTGGAATCATTAAACTAACATTATAATCTTTAAATCTATAGATATGGCTTGTTTTCCAAATATAATCATTTTTAATGATTTGTTTTATAAAAAACTTGATACGACATTTTATAAAATCCATATATTTCTCTTTTAATTTCACCAGCAGTATTATAAATCTCTCCTGACTGTTTTTCGTATTCTATTATTGAATTATATTATTTTGCAATCTCTTTATCCTTTTCATCCCAACTTAGTAATCTTTGATTACCAACTAATGAACGTAGATTTGTTATTTCCTGCATTGTTTCAAGGCAACCTTTATATGTTCCATTATCATCATAAAGTGCGACATAACGAATGTGAATGAACTTACCATTCATTTGTAGCCAGAACTCCGCAACTGATTCTTCTTTATTTCGAAAAGCATTTAGGATTCTTTCGACTGTTTCAACACTTTCTTTGGGATGACAGTATTTTACTTCTCTCCCAATTACTCCTTTACTTCTTGGAAATATTCTATGTTTAGAATCTGTATAAAATCTCATAATATCGTTTTCATCTACAAATGAAACATCCATTGGAATATTTTGATAAATCAGATTAATTTGCTCGAGTGTTAGTTCCCCATTTGTTACATTTAATTTTGAATCTGATACTGAAGTTAAATTGTGTTTTAAAAGAACTTTTAGTAAATCATTCTCCAAATTATTATTTTCTGTATTTTGAGTTTTCTTCTTTGGTACTTGAATTTGAGTTTCAGATAATAAACAGTATCCTATCTCAGTATCACCAAACTTCATTTCTTCAAATTCTTCTTCAGTAATCATCTTTAAAGATGTAGGATAGAGTATTTTATTTTCTTTCATGAATAAATCTTCTATAAATTTTAAAGTGAATTCTAGATGATCTAAAAATCCCTTTTCATCATTTTTAAGTAAGAACTCACGACCACTATTGATTGCATCTCTTGCATTATTATCAAAGTTCCACATTAGTGTTGAAGGTTTATCAAACCCTTTTTTCTCTAATAATGAGTAAAGTTGGTTCTGTTTTCTTGCGAAGTGTATTTTTACTTCAGCAAGTTTATCAAATTGATCTATATACTCGTTTCGAACAAATCGCTTTTCAGTCATATTTCGTAATGTATTAATTACATTTTTAACAGCGTTAATTTCTAGTAAGTACATGTTGATCGGGTGAAATTTATGAAGAATCATCTTTGGTGAAACCAAGATACCTTTTAAACTCTTAATTATAAAGTCTGCGCTTTCTTCGAATTTTTCATCAGTTAGTTCTAAATCATCATTTATGAACAGTTTTTGTTCGCACAATGCGAACTCTACAGGTGTGATTTCTTTAAACTCTTTTTTTAGTTTTATTACAAAACTCTCATCATTAATATTTTCTGTAAGGTATTCTTCTAACAATAACAATAATTTCTTAACTCGTACTCTATCAACAGATATATGTTTTTCCATTTTTCTTACATTAATATGATTCATAATTTACCTCTTCTTTCTTGATTTCTTTTGAGTATTTTTTTTGAATAGTATTTATAATTACATCTAATAATGCAGCGAGTACAATCACAATGATACTCCAAGCAAAAACTCCTGCTGTATTTAGGGTTGCTTTCTCAATTTGGAAACTGGTTCCAATTGATTTGGCTGGTTGACTTAATACTTCTGCGGCTATGGTTACTTTTAGACTAAGACCAATAGCCGTTGATATAACAGCAAATAAGTCAGACTTAATGGCAGGAATATATATTTTTTTCAACTTTAACTTCTTAGATAGTTTATATACTTTTGCCATTTCAAGTAATTTTATGTCAATATTATTTATTGAACTTGTAACCGTTGAATATATAATTGGAAACGATATCAAAAAAGCAACTAGTATTGGTGCTAACTCTGAACTTAACCAGATTATGGCTAGTAGAATTACTGCCAATGTTGGGACTGACTTTTGAATAATAACTAGTGGCTTTAATAAGAAGTAAACTGCAGGTATAAATGATGCGATTATTCCGAGTACTAAAGCAAGTGTAAACGAAAAAGTAAATCCTAAGATAACTCTGACTGCCGTATTTCTAATGACAATAAAAAAATACTTCGATTGAATAATTCTTAATAGTTCTAAAACAGATTTCTCAGGTGATGGGATTAATATTGGGCTATCAATTATAATAGATAGTACTTTCCAAATTAGTATTGTAACTAAAATGGGAAGTACCAAATACATTTTATTCTTCAAAGTATAATCCATCATC
>JAFLJX010000134.1 GCA_022712785.1 Mycoplasmatota bacterium
TCAATGATAAAAAACAAGCTTAACGTCAGTAAAACAAATAAAAATGATTATGAGAAATTTAAAAAAAAGATTCAAAAGTATTCAATAGAGGCAGTTGATGAAAATAGTATTGCTACTTTAGATATGCCATTTGAATTAAAAGATAGAGTTGGATTCCCTTATAGATTAGATCGATCATTGAACGAATCATCTATTATGATTATGGGTATTAATCCTGCAGGGAATAAAGTAGATGATAAAGATTACATATGTATCATTCCTGATGCGGATAAATTACCTGATAATACATATGGATATCACAAATACTATGATGCTAACTATGATTTAGTAAGAGACTTAGATGTTAAGTTGTTTTGGTCTAGTTATGATTTAGGTAAGGATTTAATGGACAAGAATATCGTTCCAAAAGATAAGTATGACACTGAGAAGAACAAAAAAGGTATGTATCTGGTATTTTCCAATAGTATTTATATTCACGAAACATCTAGTACTAGATTACAAAAAGTACTAATAAATGGTAATGAATTAAATATGAAGATTAAACAGTTATTGGAAGTACAAATCGAATATTACAATCCAAAATATATAATTGTAACAAATGCTTGGGTTTCAAAAAGAATACATGATATTTATAAAATTAATGAAGATAAAACGAATATAATTATTGATGGTGTTCACTTCATATTTTCGGGATTTATATCATCAGGTAGATTAGATCGATACAACATGATACGTTTGAAAGAAGAAATACATAGAATTATTAGATAATTTGAAGTAAAAAACATGTTAGAAAGCTCTAACATGTTTTGTTTTTTAGCGTACGAACCGTATGTATTCTATTTTTAAAAAATAAGATGATTATCTTTTACTATATATTTGTCTGAACTTATGATTATGTTCTTAATATCATCATCTGAAATTTTTCTTGGATACTTTTTAAAAGCTAGTGATTGAAAAATAAGATGGATGCCGAGTAAGGATAAAATTAAGCTCGTATGAGTTTGATTTCACAAACAACTTTATTAGTTCAAATTCAATAGCTGCCCAAGGATCTTGGAAATCATAAATTCTTAAGTTCTTTTTTATTTCTGCCTTAATCCAACCATTAAGCGATTTATAACCACATTATCAGTTGGTGTAGCCACTATTGACATTCTCCTTGTGATCGGGTAATTTTTATGAGTTTTCTCAAACTTCTTAGATGCATAGATGTTCCCTTGATCACTATGTAAAATTGTGTTAGGTCACTATATTCTCGTTGTTACTTAATCCTTAGAAATCATTCAAAGAATTAAGATGATTCATGACACCCATATCATGTTTGTATTTTGTTAGAGTCCAGCCTACCATTTCATTATTAAAGACATCTATATGATAGTTCCAATCATATTTTTTGCCATTAATAACCAACATCGTTGTATCAGAACATACTATTTCAAATGGCCTTGAGTTAACTATTTGTTATTAACCAGATTAGGGAACTTATCATATTGATGTTTCGGCCTTCTAAAGGCCTTTCTTTTTGCATTAGAAAAGATTCCTATTTCTCTAAATCAACTATACATCAAGTAATAGCTTACGCACCATTCAGTTTCATCTCTAATGTCTTTATTTATTGATTTATAGCCTTTTGTAGGATACATTTAATGACAGTTTTTAATTAACATCTTCAAATAATTCTTAGTTTGTTCTTGATGTGTTAAGTAGGTTTTACACTTAAGATATCTTTAATAGCCTGATCTATGTATGCCTAGATATTTACATAAATCTTTTATATAGAATCATGACTTGAATTTATCTATTATTTCAAACTCATATTGTTTTATGAGTTTTTTATTTATTTTACGTCTTCTTTAGAATTTCGTCTTTTTAGACGTTCTATTTCTATTTTCAATAAGAAGATTTGATGTTTTAAATCCTCTATTGTATCTTCTTGTTTATTAATCTTGTTATACCCTCTTGTTCATATTTGCGTACCCAGTCTCTTTGAGTCTTCCTAGCTACTTTGTATTGTCTTTCTAACTCATGTTTTGAAATATGTTCTTCTAGTATCATCTTTACAATCTTACGCTTAAAGTTCGTTGCATAATAGTTTGTCATACTTTTTTCTCCTTGTCCTACTTATATTATATTTCATTATCTTTAAAGGGGGGCTTGTGTCCTGTTTTTCATAGCAGTGCAAAAAAAATAACAGTATTGCTGGCAGTGAAGTATATCGACTAGCAGACTAAAGCAACACAAATATCACAGTCTGATCTAGTGCTAAAGGAAAATGAAAATAACTGGAAAATTGTTAAACAGGAATAAAGGTTTGTTTTATATTCCTGCCATATATGAAATTAATAGTTGAAAAGATAATTCCAAAAGATAGATTAGTAATTTTTATAAGCTTTTTTTAATTGATTGACATTATTTTTTTAATAATATAAAGTAAGATTACAAAAGAGAACATGAAAAGTGAGGTATATAATTTATATCTGGTATATGCTTATTATCAAGGAGGTAAAACTATGAAGTGGTTAGAAAAATTAAGTAGTGCCATTGAGTATATTGAAGACCATTTGGATAAAGAAATTTCTTATGATGAAGCGGCTCGTATTGCATGTTACTCCACCTTTTATTTTCAAAGAATGTTCTCTTATGTAGTTGGAATTTCATTATCCGATTATATCCGTCGTCGTAGAATGACACAAGCTGCATTTGAATTACAACGAACAGATAAAAAGGTATTGGATATTGCTCTTAAATATGGTTATGCTTCCCCAACATCTTTTAATCGTGCATTTCAAAATATTCATGGAATTGTCCCTGTTGCGGCAAAGAATATGGGAAGTATTTTAAATGCTTATCCAGCTATAAAATTGTCCGTTAAAATAATAGAAGGAAATGTTATGTCGTATCATATTGAAGAAAAAGAGGCTATACGTATTGTTGGTATTCGTACTACATTAGTCGAGGATATGGAAAAAAACCAAAAAGCTATCCCTTATTTTTGGGATGAAATTGTACAGAAGGAAGAATTCCAAACTATATGTAATTTTGACAATCAGCAACCTCATGGCATATTAGGGATTAGTTTATATGAAAACCCACAAAATATATTTTACTATATTGCTTCTGCTACAGATGAGCCTGTTCCAAAGGGAATGTTTGAATATGAAATTTCAGCTTCGACATGGGTTGTCTTTGAAAAAAATGGGTGCTTAAAAGAAAATGTGCAAAGTGTATTCAATCGTTTTTACACAGAATGGTTACCATTTTCGGGATATGAATATGCTGGATTACCAGATATAGAAGTTTATCCAATCCATGAAAAGAAATTAGTAAGTGGTTATTCAGAAGTATGGATTGCTATCAAAAAAAAGGAGAATAAATAATGGATTATCAAGTTGCAATTAAAAATATTGAATCAATGAGAGTCGCCTACATGAAGTATAAGGGAGTCGTCACAGAAGCAAATAAAGTATTTCCAAATGTCTTTAAGTCTATTCGTGGAAAAACTACAGGTGCTCCATTTTTTAACTATCTATCAATGAATTCTAAAACAAAAATTGGGGATATTGAACTATGTATTCCAACTGCTGAAACGCCAAGGGGAAACGGTATTGAAACAAAAGATATACATCGTATAAAAGCTGTATGTGTTACTCATATAGGTTCTTATAAAACATTGAACAAAGCATATGAAGCAATTGATAAATATGCAATAAACAACGAACTTGAACTATCTCCACCGTTTCGTGAAGTATTCATTAAAGGACCAGGAATGATCCTTAAGGGAAACACAGATAAGTATATTACTGAAATTCAATTTCCAATTAAGGATGAGGATTAGTATGTATGCCATCGAGGTTCATAATACTGAAAAGTTGTATAAAAATGGCGTGAAAGCATTGAATTGCGTAAGCCTTACTGTAAAAAAAGGTGAAATTTTTTCTCTTTTAGGTCAAAATGGTGCAGGAAAATCTACTCTAATCAGTATATTAACGACTTATTTAAAACCTAACGCAGGAACAATAACTATTTTAGGAAAAGATATATTAAAAGACTCTGAAAAAATTCGTACTCAGATTGCCTGTGTTGCACAGCGAATATCTATTGATACACATTTATCACTGGAAGAAAACATGATGTTTCAATCTCGCTTATATAAAATACCCAAAAATGAAGCAAAACAGAGAATGTCAAAACTGATTGAAGAATTTGAACTAAACCAATATCTTAAATATCCTGTCTCTTCATATTCTGGAGGCATAAAGAGACGATTAGATATTGCTCTTAATATGATGTCAAATCCAAAAATCTTATTTTTAGATGAACCAACAGTAGGAATGGATATACAGTCAC
>JAFLJX010000135.1 GCA_022712785.1 Mycoplasmatota bacterium
CACTATGTTCTAACTCGTGCCATTTTTGTCCTTTAATATATTTGAACAATGAAATAACTCTATCACCTTTTTCAAAAACTGATTTTCCTGAAATATAATATGGTTCAATTACATTCACATCTTTATGAAGAATTTCCAGAAATTTCATTTCTCCCATGACATAACCTATTTTTCTTCTTTTTGACTTCGAAACTCTAATAACAATTTTATCATTGTTATATCTTCCAAGATAAACCTAATTGTGAAATCCATCTAACCTTTCTAAGTCGCAAATTCCCATATCAATAAGTATTTCCATAGTATCCACCCCTATATTTTATATATTATTCAAACTATATTTCTACTAAAGTTTGAAAACTTTCTCTGCAAATGCTACTTTATCATTAACATCTTCATCAATACTATTTCTTTGTACCCATTCAAATCCTAATTCTTTAAATAACTCATGAGTAATTCTTGGTTCACCAAAAATTACTATTAAATTAAAAATTTTACATTTGAATAGCTAACCAATTAAATATTACTTATTTTTAATGAGCTCAATTGGTGATTTTTGTATTAAATTTAATATTTGAGGAATCAGACCAGCAAAAACAAGTGAAACAGCTAAAAGTATATACAACCCTATTTCATTTGCACTTAGTGTATAAATGCTGTAATTCACATCACTACTAAATATGTAATTACTTAATGTATTTGAAGTAATAATGAAAAGTGAAACTGAAATAATGATAGGAATAATTGTCAAATATATAGATTCAATTATTATTAGTGAGATTATTTTGGCTTTACTAATTCCAAGTGACAATAGAACTCCATTATTTTTAGACATTATCTTTTGTGCACTTGTTCCGTTTAGGATTAGGAATAACAGAGTTATAACTATAGAAATTATCAGAGTTTTCTCAAATATTGGTTGTGTTTTTGATTCAAATTCATATATAGAAACATATGTAAAATAAGACCCGTTTGAATTGAAGACCATTTTCGAATTACTTGTATCAGCACCATAAGCACCTAGAATATTTTTATCTTGTAAGTCATCATAAACTTCCTCAAGATTATTAGAAGGATTCAAGACTTTTATTCCAATTCTATAAAACGGGTAGCTTTCGTTAATTTTCTGGATTAATTGAGGAGAAACATACAATTTATCTTTAGAATCTTCCATGTCTTCATAAATACCAGTTATTACAAAATCCTCTGGAATAATACCATCCCAGAAATCCTCTCCTAAATCAACAGCGATATCTTTAGTAAATATTGGTAACCTCACAATTAATTCAAACTCATCCCATGTGATTTCTCCATTTAACAGTCGGTTGATTTCTGTTTCATTCGCAGGGATTATATCCTTCAATATGTCTTCTCTCAAAATAATTTCATTTTCCAAAACAGGTGATTTTCCTGAAAGATTGTCAGTATTCATCATTTTGAAACTATCATTAATTTTGTAATTTTTTACACAATTATCACATATTATGTTTAAATACCCTGAATTTTCAAGTAAGTGTTGATTCTCATTTTCCATATATGTATCAATCAATGTAAAAGATTGGATATACTTCATTGTTTCTTCATAGGAATAGTTATCTAATACTGACATATGGGTCCTGTACTCAAATTGAGATCTCATTGTAGACCAATCTAATGAAATGTTGTCTTCTTCGTAATTGGTTTCAATTATCCCAACTATTGTAAACTCAATGGGATATTTGATTTGAGGAGAACTTGATATTTTCCTTCCAATTACATCTTCAGAATTGAAAAATACCATAGCTAAATAATCTGTTATAACTATTTCATTCTTTTCCTCAGGAAGCCTCCCTGTTATATCTCCTAAATCATATTGTATTTCACTAGATAAAAGATTTATGTCAGTCCAATAAGGCCTTTCAATATTATCTTTATCATAATAGTTAAATACGATTTCATTAGTAAAAACAACATTATCATATTTTTCTACTAATGGATTAAACACATTATATGCATAATAGACCTCAAAGAATATATTCTCTTTGTCAATTGCAAGTTGCCCTGTAGAAGATTCACTAAATTTAGTTTTGTGTATTCTATAAATATTTGAATCGTTGGATGCTATATAATTGGATAGGATATCAATTTCCTCTGTATTGATAGTTTTTATTGAAACAAATGAAACAAAAAATAGGAGTGTAAGTAAAAACGATATAATTAGAGTACTTAAATAATTCTTCATCAATATTTTAAATGGATATATAAAATCAAATTTAGAAAAATGAATTCTCTCTTTCTGAATTGTAAATATTTCATTTTCTTGTCTATTCACAGGAAAATGAATATCTTTATCTTTTAATTTCCCAATTTCTATTATCTTGTCAGAATATTCATTAGCAAACATCATATTATGTGAAACCATAATCACTAAATGATCTTTTGAAATCTCTTTTAACTTGTCTAAGACTTCCCTTGCATTATCGTTATCTAAATTTCCTGTCGGTTCATCTGCTAATATGACATTAACATTTCGTAGGATTGCTCTCGCAATTGCAACTCGTTGTGTTTCTCCACCACTTAGCTGATTTGGAAATCTTGACTTTAGATTATTCAAGTTAACTCTCTTTAACACTTCATCAATTCTTAAATCAATACTTTCAGGATCTAAATTCTCATTTATCAAAACTATTTTTAAATTCTCATATATTGATAGATTATCTATAAGATTATAATCTTGAAAAATGAATCCCACTACATTCTTACGGTAAACGTCAAGGTTGCAGTTCTTCAAATTGAATCCAAAAGAATTAACTTTTCCCTCAAAACGGTTCTCAATTCCACCTATAATATTGAATAAAGTTGTTTTACCAGATCCGCTAACTCCAGTCAAACTGAAAAAACCAGTTGAAGGGAACTCTAGATTAACTCCATCGAAAACTGTGATAGTTTCTTGTTTGTTGATTATATAAGTTTTTTTAAGGTCTTCTAATATTATCATAAAAACACTCCTTTACTTATTATTCATAATCTGTATCAAGATAAATCGTGATTTTGCAATCCCCATTAACATTCATTAAAGTTACTTCATAGTATACATCTTCATCACCATAGTAAAAAGCGTTCCCACCAGTTCCAGTATTACCTTGACTAATTTCAATTGTACTTCCTGTAGCCCCTGCAACTGATTTTTGTCTAACTTTCAGTTTAGTACTGGTTGTTGTTTCACAATCATTCCCACCAGCACCATCTTCAATACTATGAAATCGAACCCAAAAATATGAATGCGAAGTTGTGCCATAATTATCTGTATATTCTTTTACTCCTGAATGTACAGGATTAAAGACTATCATATCAGTAGCAGCTTTGACTTTTACTGTAGTACTAGATAGTATCAATGTTAACGATAATAAAATAGTAATTAGAAAAATCTTTTTCATTTTTATACGCCTTCTTTCTTATTATAACATCTTTATTAAAATAAAACATTTGATAATATTAGAATCCCCTTGAAAATATTGTTGAGAATTAGACACAGCCAAAAATAGTGTATTTGAAGTTATTTCTGTTTCAACCTCATAAAAACTAAACCAGTAATTATAGTCTTTTAGTTTTTAAAAAGAATTTAAAACCGGGCCATACTACCCGAAAAAATATAATAGTAATCTTAAATTTAAATCTTATTAATTGCATTGCTATAATCTATTAGTCATAAATTGCGTTTTTCCGATACTACTCTATGTTGTTTTTTCTAAAGATAAATATACTCGTATAGTATGCAAATGATACTAAAATCACTAGCACACTATTTATATAACATAGGTTATCATTTATAAAGAATCAAAAAAAGGACTATTATGTCCGTTTTTTTGATTCTTTATCTTTTCTAATCTCTATGTACAAGTTCATGATCAAAGTATGAAGCTACATCTTCATCAAACTTCTTAGGACAAATCTAGCGTCAAATACCAGACGCATTTCAAAACCATTCATAATTTGATAAAATATCACTATAAAGGTGGTGTTTCATCAAGATTTTAGTTAGATTAGAATACATCTAAGATTTGACGCTTACTTTTCTTTATTCAAAAGTCGATTCTATTTTTCTAATCCAAACAAAAAAAGAGTGAACCAATTTCGGCTCACTCTCAATAATTATTTTCCATCAAATTTATCATAGTTATCTATAAATACATGTTCTATCAAAAAGTTATGTTGATAGAAGTGATAATTTGATAAATATCCAGGAGTCATTAGATTTTTTTTATAATCATATGCTTCTAATAGTCCATTGATACGGTGGTCATTAAATCCAAGGATTGAAAGTGAGTAATAGATATATTCACTATCTGTTTCATCTGGGAACATATCATCCCAAGAGAATTGATTCAAATAATACTCTTCAACACGTACCCCGTAATCAGTAAAAACTAATTTGCTATAATAATCTCCATCATATATAAATAGATCATCATTGATGCGACTCATAGTGTGTTCAATTGAGTAATCATGTGCAAACCAATAATTCAAGTCTGCTTTAAGTGATGAAAACATAAATGAATCAATTATTAAATACTCACTTACTCCATAAAGCTCAATATGTGATTGTTTGAAAGTTAGTGTTCTCAGATCGTATTGTCTTTCTACACCAGCCACTTGTCTTCTTTCCTCACGGTTTCTGATTGTTGTTTCGTCATTCTCAAAATAAAAATCTGTAGAGTTACCAGTAGCTATATCATCTTCATAGAAATCAATACTTATTAATGGATCATTAATTTTCTCATATTTCCCTAATCCAAAAGTGTTAACTACCTCTAACCCCTCTCCATCTAAGCTAACTTCATTGAATTTTATCGTTTCTGTGTCATTTGGATTGCTTTCATCCTCAATTGTAAGTGTAGAAATATATTTTTTTATTACAGGTTCAATAGTATCGAAACTAGGGAAAGAATCACCACTAGTCATATCAATCTCATTTTCTTGAGTGCTATATGTGATAGTAACTTGATTATCAATATCGTAGTTAGTTACCATTGCTTCTCTTAGCATTAATCCTGTCTTTAAGTCTGAATCAATATTATCAATGATTTCATATACCGTATATGTTAATGATTCAACATATGGTCCTATATATGTGATCTCTACTTGGACATCCACTTTTACATCAGCATCATAATATATATATCCAATACCGTTTTCAACAGCTAGAGGTTCAGTTAACCTCCCTGTAAAGTTTTCTTCGACTGTGAAAGAAAAATTATTACGAGTGTTTGTTATAATATTTAATTCTGGACATTGTTCAATAATATCTTCATATATGATATTTCCATAATAGTCATAATATGTACATTCAGATAACTGTGGTGTTTCATATTTATCAATATACTTTATTTGTAAATTACTCGCAGTGACAGTTCCTGTAACTGCGATAGTAATTATCAATAATCCTAAAGCTATTTTTATAATAATTATTTTAATAT
>JAFLJX010000229.1 GCA_022712785.1 Mycoplasmatota bacterium
GATGTACTTGTTAGTCCTTATGTAATGCTAGGTGGCACTGATTGTCGTTTCTTTTCAGAAATAACTGAGTCTGCTTTTCGTTTTAGTCCGGTTAGAATGAATAATGACGAACTTAAAAAAATACATGGTAAGAATGAATCAATAAGAAAAACAAGTTTGGTTGAAGCTGTAATTTTCTATAAAGCATTAATTGAAAACCACAAGTGATATAACAAAAAATAAAGCTTCAAAGAATAAAATCGTAAATGATTTTTAACTTTGTAGCTTTATTTAATTATTGAGTTACTTTTTATTGAGAATAAATTTCTTTTTTTAAAAATAAATGATAACCATTTATAGAAAACTCTAATGACTTATTTCACATTATGAACGTCAATTTGTGGAAATGGTATAGTAATTTTATTTTTGTCTAACATCGTCTTGATTTCATAATTTAATATTCTTTCTAACTGAACCTTCTTTTCTTCAGTTGTTTTACCTATAAAGCGTATCACAACTGATGAATCACTTAGTTCTTGAACCCCCAAATAAACAGGATTATCATATAAAATTTTCGGATACTTATCAAGTAATGTTGATAAAAATGTTTTTGATATTTTTTCAATTCTATTTAGATTTGTATTATAAGCTACTCCAACATCACAAACAGCTACACTCAATTTTACAGATGCATTAATTATGTCTTTTACACTAGAATTTCTCATAATCTTCACGTCTAGAGAATACTGATCCATAAATTTAGTTGATCTTAATCCCATCTCAAATACAATACCTCTAAATTCTCCAACATATACAATATCTCCTACTTCAAACTGATTTTCAAAAATAATAAATAACCCTGAAAGCAGATCTTCTATTAATCCTTGTGCACCAAAAGATATCGCTAATCCCAACAATCCTAATGATGCTAATATTGTAGAAGTTTCTACCCCCCAAGCACTTAATATAAAGAAGAATCCAAAAAATACAACAATATATTTTGTAAAGCTATTAAATAATACTATTTTAGCTGAGTTCTTTTTCCTTTTTCCAAAAATTAATTTGATTGTTATTGATACTAATTTATTTAATACCCAAACGAAGATAATTATTGTGAATGATTCTAATATTTTAAGATAATTTTCAGTAAGAATTGATGATACATCAAAAAATTTACCAAGAGTATTGTCAATTACATGTGAAAAATCGGAATCCTTAAAAAACGGAATTTTATCAGTGAAAATAGCAAAAAATAGAATAATACCTATAAAAATGGTTTCCCCAAATATTTTTTTTGCTTTCTTAACTTTTGCAGGATCTTTTAATCTTTTCACTCTTTTCCTTACTTTAACTAAATTATTTGAAGTTTTTACTGTCTTCTTTCCTATAACCGGATCTTTTATTGTTTTCTTTGCTATAGTTGGTTTTTTTGTTATTTTACTAACTCTAACTGGTTGTTTAGCAGTCTTTTTTACTTTAGTTTGAGGCTTTGCTGCTTTTTTTGTCTGAATTGGTGCTTTTGTCGCTTTCTTAGTTTTAGCTGGTTCCTTTGCTGCTTTCTTGGTTTCGACTATAATTCCCCCTTTTAATAAAATTAAATGTAATTCTAACCCTCTATCATAATTACCCTTTAGTTATTTTTGATTGAATACTCCATCTAAAATATATTTTATCACATACACAGACAAAATCCACTATTCTAGTGAAAAGAAACTCTATATTGTTATAATTAAAACTAAAAGCTTTTCAGTATACTTAAAAAAATAAGGATGTAATAAATAGTATGTTTCAAAAAAACTCGAGATAATATCTGAAATTTTATTCGTAATATAGTGAAGAATATAGTCCTCATGGTTTGTTGTATACTGAAGTGGGTATCGCTGTAGTGTGGTCCCACATTTTTGCCATCTTACTTGTATGATCCGACTTATCGAATCACAAAATTAACGAAGATTTTTATTGTCTATACAAATTAAAAAGGATAACCTTGTAGAAGTTCTTTAAGTTTAATTATTGTAAGTTATGTGATTATCAATTATTGTCTAATATTAAATTCCTATAGTATCAGATGATTTGATTGGAATCTAGAATAACCTAAGGACTGATTAGGATGCACTTGGTGAAGCAATACTACTCGTATTGCTCAGAACTACAAGTTACTTCATCTTTAACAGAAAGTAATTGATAAATTATGATTTTAAAAAAGGCATAATAGAATTAAATATCTAATATGCCATATTCTATTAATATATAAATCAAAACTCATCAAAATGAGTTTATCTTTTTAAGTTTGTTGAGAATATATAACGTGATCCAATATAATACGCTTCAACAAAATATAAAGGTCTAGCGTCTATAATTGTAATTCTTGCTGTCATGTACAAAATTGCATCACCATCTGTTATATCTAGAATTTTAGCTATTGATGGTGATGCATTTATAGCTTCTAAATTGTATTCCCCATTATCCATTGTTAGATTATACTTATCCTCATATAATTTATATGTAGAAACATTTGGCGTAATAAAATCTATTATGTTCGGACATAGTTCTTTATTGATATATGTTTTTTCAAAACAAAGATTCGTTTTCCCATTTCTTCTGATACGTTCAATGTAGTAACAAGTATCAAGTTGGACATCTCCAACATCTAGTTTTTTTCTAATCCGATCTGTTAACTTTATTTCCCTCGCTTCTATTACAATACTGTTCGGTTTACCTTCTTGACTATCCATAATTTCACTGAAACTTGACAAATTAGACAATTTATAATCTGCTTTAACAGACTTAACAAATGTACCCTTACCCTTTACTTTATATATATATCCTTCAATAAAAAGTCTATCCATAGACTTTCTAATCGTATGACGACTTACATCATAAATATCCATTAGATCCATTTCCTTAGGGAGCATTGCTCCAAACTTATATTCCTTATTAATTATTTTTTGTTTGATATCAAAATAAATTTTTTCATGAAGAAATTGTGATTCTCCTAACATAGTACCAGTCGAGTAGACTATCCTCGACATACTCCTCTCTTTTCTCAAGTAAGGGTAAGTCTTATAAGCCCCTCACAGAACCCATCGTGCCCTATTAAGGCAATAGGCTCTTCATAATTTCTTAATTACCAA
>JAFLJX010000136.1 GCA_022712785.1 Mycoplasmatota bacterium
GCAAAAGCAACACAATCTACTGGTGTTCCTTCAATACTGTAATTATAATCGTCTATTTTTTCATAGTTAAACCCACCTATTGTTAGTGACATACCTTTAGCACTTTGTTCGACTTTTGGAGCTACAGTATAGACTGTACCGAATTTGCTCAATATATTTTTCGCATACTTTAATTTTGATGATTCAATTCCATCATCATTTGTTAAAACTATTAACATAGTATCACTCCTTGGTTATTGTTTTCTCAATTATTATATCTTTCTATATTCTAACATATAACATTAAGATTTTTTTAACTATTGTAAATACTTTCGAGTATTTCACACTACTATTTTCAGCAATACCAAAAAAGATACAATTTTTATCATCTCTTTTTTATTTTAATTGATTCTATTCTCTTTGCTTGTACAAACAGTGATTTATCAATGATCTTTACTAAATAAAAAAATAAGCAGCTTATCTTTCGATAAACTACCTATCAATTATTTATTTTATTTCATTTATTTTTTTCGATTTATAAACAATACTATAAAAATTAGAATTGACATATATATTGCAGGAACTAAGAACACTAGAACATTGAATAAATTATTACTATTATCAATAGCTAATCCAGGAAACATTAACAGTGCAAATAGTGGTAAAGCCATTGAAATAGCAGTTCCACTTCCTAAAACCATTTCTTCAGCAACTGGAGAAGTAAAATCTGAATCTACACCTTTTAATAATGCTAATCCCGTAGAAGCAGTACCCGTCAACATACCAAACAACCCTAGGAAATAGTGCAAATGGTATTTTTCTGGATATATTTTTTTAACAAGAAAACCTACTAATAAGAATGTGAATGTTGCACCTACTAAAGCCATAATAATTACTAATAAATAATATGCTTTAATAGACTCTATCGTAATCGTCAATACAGCTGCTGCAATTAGGAAATTAAATGCAACAGAACTAATATTTGACAATATATAGTTATTTGTCATGAAATTAACATTTTTACCTTTTTTATCCAATGTAACAAGTAGTTTTTTAAACAATAAAGCATATATAATCCCAATTAAGAAGTTAAATCCATGAAAAACTCCTGCAAATGTTACACCAATATCTCCTAATTGAGGAAGTAACCAACCTTCTAACAGAACTAATGTTAAATATACTGAACCATATATAACAAAGATTATTGCAATTTGTGTCGTGAGTGCATCAAACACTCTTAGCTCATTTATTGACTCAAATTCAAACGTTTCTTTATTTGTAGAATTTTCTCTATGTATTTTGTCAATATTTAAATTATGTTTTCTCGAAAGAAAGTTCAATGTAACAACACCTAATACACCACCAACTAGGAAACCAACTGAAGCAATGGTCGCTCCAAGAGCAGCCCCATCAGTAAGAACACCAATTCCATCTGCATATCCCTGCCCAATACTTGTGGCTAACCCTGGACCTTGTCCAAATCCTAATGGAAGTAATAATCCTGCACCTAAGAATATATCCTTAAAGAATAATGCTACAATACCAGTCCCAATAATTGCTTGTAATAAATAAACAATAACTATAATCATACCTGTAGACCAAATTTTCTTGGTTGTTTTATTAGTATCTCTCTTAAGAGACATAGCTATAAATCCTATAGCAAGTGAATGATAGACTAATTCTTTTAATACTCCATCTCTTGAATATGGAATCAATCCTAGGAATCCTTCAGATAGAATTAAGCCAATAAACCCCGCTATTAAAGCTGTTGGTATAATGACTCTGTTTAAAAATGGAACCTTTTCTTTAACTATTTTACCAACGAATAGTAAAACTCCAATTAGTATGAAAAAATTCATCATATCCCAATCTTTTACAACGCTAAACATATTTATTCCTCCTTATTAAACTTAGTTATGTCTAATAATAATTTTGGATGTTCACTTCTAAACATAAAAGTTTCATCTATATAATCAAAGGAGAAATCTTGTGCTTCAGAATAAACTTCTCCTATAATTCTATTAATATCAAATACTTTACTTATTTTATCACTATTTATTAAAAATTGTCCATCACTATATTTTAACCTAGCTTTCCCCAAACTATATTTTTTAAACTTAAATAAATCAAACTTGTATAGTTCAATATCAAAATGTAGTTCCAAATCAAGGTTATCTTTAAGTATTCTTTCTTGATAACTTCCCCACTCTACAAAATTGTCAAATTTTGTATTTTCAATGAAACCGAAATTGTTTATTTTACCAATTGTATCACAACTTTTGCAGCGAATACTATCACCATATGACTCAATTTGATTTATTGAATTACAGTTAGGACATCCATAAATAACCCTGTGAGATCCTAATAGACGATTTTTCCCAGGGTATTCAATTTGTTCTTTTTTATTCCATTCATAATCATTCTGATAATATGAATCTATCATTTTTTTATAAATATCTTCAACAGACATTTCTTTAATTTCACTAGCGTTAAATAGTTGAAAAGTTTCCAATTCTATGAATGCTCTGTTTATACGTTTATCTCTCCAACGTGGCTTAGCAAAGTAGCCACCTTTGGTCTTAACACATAGTACATCTATTTTTTGATACTTTATCAATTTAGCTGTTGAATATACTGATTCTATTGTATCACCATGATATGTTGCATTTCCCTCTGGATATATAGCTACTGGTCTACCATTCTTGATATGTTTTTTAATATCTCTTATTGTCTGGATATCCGATTGTCCTTTTCTTTTAACTATTGAATCACTAAGCTTTGTTACAACAATTTTCTGTAGTCTATTTGTATACACAAATGAGTTAACAACAGGTACAGCATAACCTTTTATGGCAAAATTACTAAAAAAGGCATCAAGTAATAATACATGGTTACCTACCAAGAAATATGGATTGCCTTTCTTAATATTGATATCCCCAAACACGTATTTTACTTTAAATACCCTTAACAAATATACTTTTATTATTACTTTAACAATCAATGAAATTGAGTATTTCAATCTATTCATGAATATCACCTATTTAAAAGTATAACATAATTATTACTTCATTAGTATTCTTAATCAATTTCCCTCTGTCTTTCTATAACAAATTCTATTAGGTATTTCACAAGAAAATCAACTTGATTATTATTGAAATCATAATGAGCTTTATCCAATACTTTATTATCATACTCATATAAACTTATAAATGCAAATGTTAACACCTTTATATCAGACTCTATGTAGTTTTCTATTAGTTCTTTATATATCAGGAGTTCTACTTTCTTTTTATTCCAAGTTGTTTTTATTTTTGTATAATTATTAACCATTCGAAATTCAACTAATAAAATTATATTTTTATATCTAATGACAAAGTCAACCCTCATCTTCTTAGACATTTTTATCATATATTCACAATATAACTTTATTTCATTAAATTCATTTTTTTCTATACTATAACTCAGTTTATCAAGAACTCTTTTCATTATAACAAAACTATCTAACCATGACACAATCTCGCTTACTGATACACTTTTTCTAAACATTTTTTTACTGTTAAATTTATTTCTCAAATAGTTTGTATACCCTTTGTTTCTGATACTTTCTCCCCTCTGATTCATTGTTCCTTTCCCTATTTTCCAATCATTGTATATATTAAGCTTTTCAATAAATTTTAAAAAGTCTGTAGGCTTACGAAAGTAAAATAAACTATCATTAATCATTGTATCACCTCAAATAATAATACTATTAATATATTGATTTATCTTTTTACAATAATATTTTAAAAGGGAATAGCAATAAAAAAGACCGAATAAACGGCCTCTTAATAATCTAATACTATATTTTTGATATTTGCTCAATTACATAAAGTTACTATTTTTCAAGTATTGATTTAATATCTGTTAGTAACTCTTCAACAGTTGGTTTAGCTTCCGCAATCACTTCCTCAATCACTTCTACTTTTTTTCTTCGTTCTTGAAGTCTATTGAAGACATATACTATAGTGAATATTGCGAATGCAATTATGATAAAATCAACTATATCTTGCAAAAAGACACCCCAGTAAATTGCATTTTCAACGATACCGTCTGCATCATTTGCTTCAGTAATAACATATTTATAGTTGTCAAATCCTTCTTCACCAAGTAATATACTTAGCGCTGGCATAATAACATTTTTAACTAGACTTGAAATTAGAGCTTTAAATGCTCCACCTATAATAAATGCAACTGCTAAATCAAAAATATTACCTTTTGTAATAAATTCTTTAAATTCTTTTAAAAATTTCATTATACAAATCTCCTTTCCAAAAAGATTATTTTTATATTTGAATTATATCATATAAGTTTTTAATATCAAAAGTCTAAAAACTATATTTTAAAATATTCGTAGTTTTGATTTTATTACAAATATATTTGAATGAGAAAAGAAGTCTCCTGCATTCACCATTATTTATGATACTATTTATTTGAAATCTATCAATTCATCTAGTATATTTGGATAAAACTCTTCAGTATTTTCTGTAACATTGATTCTCTTTTTTAATTTTCTTTTATCAAAAAAATTCAATTCTTCAAGTTTTACACTGCCTCCAGGAAGAACTATTTTTGCATGATAAAAAATTTCAGGTTCCAAACTTTTTTGCAATGCATTTAAATAGTCATTTTTATCTAGAGCTGAACAAAAGATACCTAGTTCCTTTTTTAAAAGTATTTTTCTATGTGTTTTAAGAAAATCAACTGCTTTTCTACTTATTTCTCCCATATATATATACGAGCCTAGCAAAATCTTATCAAATTCTAAGATGTCAAAAATTTCACTTAATTCGTAAATACAAGATTCAGATAATTTATCATTAAGATATCTAGCACATTTTTTAGTAAATCCATGCTTTGTATCATACAAAATTAATACTTTCATATAATCAACTCCCATTTTATTATTATAAACTTTTTTTACATAAAAATCTACTTGTTAGATCTAATTTCTATTGTACTAAATATCGGATAAAAAATTAATATCCAGTTGACAGTTGATAATGTAGAAACAATATGCTTTAGATTAAAGAATTAAATAAATCATAGTTTATCGAATAGCCCACACAAGTGGAGACATACTTTTGCTACAAAGTTTCAGAAAAAGAATAAGGATCTACCAGTTCTATTAGAATTGTTAGGACATAGAAATATAACAACAACTAAAAGGTATTTACATCTTGATAAAGAATATTTACATAAATTATATTTTAAATAGTATAAGAGCAATGGACGTTTCAAGAGACATGGACTGCACTTGATTTTCACAAAAAAACGCAAATAAAAAAACCGAATAAACGGCTTGGTTAAAATGTTAATGGTGGCTCGGGACGGAATTGAACCGCCGACACATGGATTTTCAATCCATTGCTCTACCGACTGAGCTACCGAGCCTAAATGGCGGTCCCGACGAGAATCGAACTCGCGATCTCCTGAGTGACAGTCAGGCATGTTAACCGCTACACCACGGGACCATTTGGTTGCGGGGGAAGGATTTGAACCTACGACCTTTGGGTTATGAGCCCAACGAGCTACCAGACTGCTCCACCCCGCGATATTAATGAGCAAAATACGCTCTATGTGATTGTCAAAAAAGTAATGGCGGAGGAAGAGGGATTCGAACCCCCGCGGCGCTATAAACGCCCTGTCAGTTTTCAAGACTGATCCCTTCAGCCGGACTTGGGTATTCCTCCGTATAAGCTGAATAGATAAAAAATGGTGG
>JAFLJX010000137.1 GCA_022712785.1 Mycoplasmatota bacterium
ATAAGTACCAAAAAATAATTTCTTTATTTTTTTCATATATTTCACAACCTTTGTAAAAATCTTAATTATTATAGCACATTATTAAATAATTACAAATTTATATCAAATCTATCTAATATCATATAGTATGTCATATTTTTATTGTATATACTATATTCTGTATTAACATATTTAAATCCAGATTTTTCATATGCTCTAATTGCTATTAAATTTTTTACTTCAGGACTAATTCCAGCATATTTTATAGAAAGATCATTAAACACATGATTTTTAAGAAATCCATTTATAATTAATTTCCCATATCCATTGTGTACATAATCAACTTCTCCAATATATAAATCAATTCCCTTAATACTGTCATTTACCATAAAAGCAGAAGGTTCATCACTCTTATGTGTTTGAATAAAGCCAATATCAATCAAGTTTTTAAGTATGATGTACATATCTACAACACCTTCTTTAAGGCGTTTACTATACATATCATGTATCTATAGGTAGGTGAATGATTCGTTTTGATACCAGTATTCTTTGACATGTGGTACTCTTAACCAATTCTGTAGCATCAAAAAATCGTCCTCACAAACGTTTTTAAATGAAATCATGACCTCACCTCGTATAACTTCATAATACTATTATACCATATTTATAGTAGACAACTATTCAAATAAAATTCTATAGAGTTTAATAATTTTACCACGCCTCTGTCTAATAATACTATTTGATTGTTTGTAAATATCTTTTTCTAAAAGATTTTTTTGAATCTGAGAAAAAAATGCATCAATAGAAATAAATGAATCAACAATACTAAATTTCTTATTTTGATTTTTTCTTATATTTTCAAAAAATAAATTTTTAGTTGTTGTCTCAAGATTATTTATATTCTTACTAAGTGTTTCTGGAAGGTATGGTAAATCCATATATGCTCTTGATAAAAATGCTTCATTTTGAATTAATAAATCCAAATACTTTTTCAGAAATAAATCGCTTTTTAGTTTTGGCAAAAGACTGTTTTTAAGACTATTTTCAAAGCTAGTTATATTACTTAAAAGTATCGTATTTAATAAATTTTCTTTAGTTTTAAAATGAAGAAAAATTGATCCTTGAGAAATATTACACTCTTTAGCGATCTCTTTTGAGGACACATTCAAAAAACCCTTTTTATCTAATAACAAGGCTGTTTTCTTTAATATTAATTCGTGTGTATTTTGTTTTGAATCGCTTCTAATTCCCAATATGACCACCCACTCACTGAACTGCTACTCATTATAATCATTACTTCGTATATTGTCAAATATAATTACGAATTTTTTTTATTTATTTCACTTATTTATTTGTCGTATATTTTTTGAATTATATAGATATTATCGATCTTAATTTTCATATTTAATTATGATATTCATTCTGTTTCTAAGTAGTTTTTCATCTCGTTTACATATGTAAATATGATTATTATTATCTTCTTTTTATTTTTATTTTATAAAATATTTTATAAATATAAAAAAGTCACAATGTGAAAAAGTGACTTTTTTATTGTATTTATTTTGCTCTTAATATATTTATACTTTCAATATGTGAAGTATGAGGGAACATATCAAGTGGAGTTACTTCATCCAAAGTATATCCATTAGATAGTAATTTCATGTTTTTTGCAAGTGTACTTGGATTACATGATATATAGATTATCTTCTTAACTTTCTTACTAAGTAGTAAATCTATTGTTTGATTATCTAACCCGCTTCTTGGTGGATCAAATATTATTACGTCAGGATTGAATCCTTTTTGATAATAATCTCTAAGAACAATATTAACTTCACCTTCTTCAAATGTAATATTGTCTACTTTATTTAGTTTTAAGTTGTGCTTAGCGCTATAAATAGACTCTTTAGCTATATCTATTCCTAATACCTTATCAACATATGGAGCTAAATAAAATCCTATTGCACCTGAACCACAGTATCCATCAACTATTACTTTATCTTCAGTGAAATCTAAATGACTTTTAACTTCACTATACAGTTTTATTGCTTGATTTGGGTTAAGTTGATAAAATGCTTTTGGTTTTAGAGCATATCTAATATCTCCAATACCTTCAACTATAGTATTTTCACCTTCAAGAATTTCAACTTCTTCCCCGAAAATTTCATGGTTTTGTATATCTTTATTCTTAGATATACCTACACTTTTAACTCCAGGGATCTTTATAATATCTTTGGCAGCGTCTTTTAAAGCTTTATTATATATAGTGATAACTAGAGTAACTTGAAGATCTTCATTGAAATTAGACTCTCTAACAACAATATATCTCAATAGCCCTCGCATTATAGTGGGGTCAAATGCAAATATTTCGTATTTATCACATATTTCTAATACTTTTTGATTAACTCTATTAATATTATCTGACTGAACAGGGCATTCTAATATCTCTACTAAATCATTAGATTCCTTTTTGTACAATCCAGTCGTTAGTCCTGTTTTAGTGTTCCTAACAGGCATTTGTGATTTGAATCTATAATGATTTGGTGTATTCATCCCAATCATTCTATTAAATTTAATTTTATCTAAATCTAAGTCGGTATATCTATCTAATGTTTGCATTAACATTTCTTCTTTTAGTGATAATTGTTCAGCATAATTAATATGTTGAATTTGACATCCACCACATTCATTATAATGAGTACAAAATGGCTTCACTCTCTTATTAGACTTAACTTTAACTCTTATTGCTTCACCCTTAGCATGTCCTCTGTTTACTTCAGTAATTTTTACCACAACTTGTTCAGGAGGGAAAACACCGTCAACAAAAACAGCTAGTTTTTTATAAAAACCAATACCTTCTCCATTTATTCCAAGACGCCTAATAGTTATTAGAATTTCTTGATCTTTATTAAGTATAACATCCATATTGCACCAACTTTCAA
>JAFLJX010000138.1 GCA_022712785.1 Mycoplasmatota bacterium
TAAATCTGAATGGGCTAAATTAGAAGTCAAAAAAGTTGAAATTGATATGAGTAGACCTGCATTCGTAAGAAACATCGCTGATAAAGTAAATGCAATTAAAGGATATGATTTACCAGTAAGTGCATTCACAGGTTATGAAGATGGAACTATGGATAACGGTGGAACTGCTTATGAAAAACGTGGAATCGCAAATTACGTTCCTGAGTGGATCGATGAAACTTGTATCCAATGTAACCAATGTGCATTCGCATGTCCTCATGCTGTAATAAGACCATTCTTATTAACTGATGAAGAAATGAAAAACGCACCTGAAGGTTTAAAAACAAAAGATGCTAATGGTAAAGGAATCAAAGGATTACAGTACAAAATACAAATTTCTACATTAGATTGTACAGGTTGTGGTGTTTGTGTTGAAGTTTGTCCTTCAAAAACAAAATCATTAGTTATGAGTCCTATAGCTTTAGAAATTGAAAAAGGTGAAATTCAAAATACTGAATATTTATTCAATGAAGTTACTTATAAAGATAATTTAGTTGAAAAAACTAATGCTAAGAATTCACAATTTGCTAAACCATTATTCGAATTTAGTGGAGCTTGTGCTGGTTGTGGAGAAACTCCATATGTTAAACTAGTTACTCAATTATTTGGTGAAAGAATGCAAATAGCTAATGCTACTGGTTGTTCTTCAATTTATGGAGCAAGTTTCCCAGCAACTCCTTATACTACATTAGACAATGGACGTGGACCTGCATGGGCTAACAGTTTATTTGAAGATAATGCAGAATTTGGATTTGGTATGAGACATGCTAATGAAGCATTACGTGATAGATTACAAAATATATTTGTTAATAATAAAGATAAAGTAGCTCCTGAAGTAAATGAATTATTTACTAAATGGATTGAAAATAGAACTGATGGAGATATTACATTAGATATCTATAAAAAATTAATGCCTTTACTTGAAAATGATAAATCAGATATGGCAGATGAAATTAAAGAATTAGAAAACTATATCGTTAAACAGTCAAGCTGGATCTTTGGTGGAGACGGTTGGGCATATGATATTGGATTCGGTGGATTAGACCATGTTATCGCAAATAACCAAGATATAAATATCTTAGTTTTAGATACTGAAGTTTACTCTAATACTGGTGGACAATCTTCTAAGAGTGCTCCAACAGGTTCAATTGCTAAATTTACTGCATCTGGTAAAGATGGTAAGAAAAAAGACTTAGGTGCCATCGCTATGAGTTATGGACATGTATATGTAGCTCAAATTTCTCATGGAGCAAGTCAAGCTCAAGTTATGAAAGCAATAAGAGAAGCTGAGGCTTATCCAGGACCATCATTAATTCTTGCATACAGTCCTTGTATTGCTCATGCTATTAAAGGTGGACTTACAAATTCTGGTAACCAAGCTAAACTTGCAACAGAATGTGGTTATTGGCCAACTTATAGATTCGATCCTCGCTTAGAAACAGAAGGAAAGAATCCATTCAAAATAGATTCTAAAGCTCCTAACTGGGATAGATATAGAGAATTCTTAATGAATGAAGCTCGTTATGCACAATTATTAGATATTAATCCTGAAAAAGCTGAATCATTATTCGAAGCTAACTTATTTGAAGCAAAACGTAGATACAAAATGTATACACGTTACCAAGCTATGGATTATGGTACAGAACAAGAATAAATTATTAAAAGCGGAGATTAATCTTCGCTTTTTATATTGCATTTTTCAATGTAAGCGTTTATAATGTATAGTTAACAAGAAAGAAGGTTACATGATGGATGAGGCAATTACAACACTATATATACTTCAAAACTTAGGATTAACGGTATTTTTTGTAGGGTTAATAGGTTTTGAAAGACAAAGAAAACATAAAATAGCTGGTATGACAACTCATGTGTTAGTTGCACTTGGTGCCGCTGCGCTTACAATATTATCAAGACAAATGATGTATGACACTTTACAATTAGCGAAGATCGTGAAAACGACCTATAACATTGACCTTGTAATTGAAAATACAAGAATTATTGCAGGTGTTATAGCTGGTGTTGGGTTCTTAGGTACTGGAGCGATTCTAAAAACAAACTCAAATGTTTACGGTCTTACTACAGCATCAACTTTATGGATTAGTGCGATCATTGGAGTTATTTTCGGAATGAACTATGTTGTTCTAGGGATAACTACTTCGATATTTGCACTTGTGGCACTTACGTTGGTCAAAAGATTATTTGCACACCCTATAGCAAGATATCAATCAGAAAATGGTAACTTTGAAGATGATGAATAGAAAAGAGATAATAAAAAGATATAAAGAAAAACTTCAAGTTATATCTGAAAGAGAGTATGATAAAAATCAAATTGTTCTAATAGGGGATTGTTTGATAGAAAACCTAAATATGGAAGAACATCTGAACGGTAAAGCTATCTATAACAATGGTATTTCAGGTGATACTTCAGAATTGTTAATTAGCACATTATATAAAAGAGCAATTAAGTATAAACCTAACAAGCTGTTTATATCAATTGGATCTAATGATATGGGATTTGAAAAGACTTCTGTAAAAGACATTTACAATAATATAATTACCATTGTTGAAGAAGTCAAAAGAAGATCAAAGGAAACAGAAGTTCACATTGTATCTGTTATACCGGTCAATCCAGCTAACATGGATAATATAAATCGTGAATATGTTGATTCAAGAGACAATCATGAGATAAGTATGCTTAATTATTATTTGAAGAATTATGTTAGAAAAAATAAACTTAAATTTGTTGATATAACTAAATATCTAAAAAATGATTTTTATCAACTAGATTTGAATTATACATTTGATGGATTTCATTTAAATGAGACTGGGTATAGTGTAGTTTCAGAACAAATTAAGATACATATTTAGAAAGCAATAATATTGCTTTCTTTTAATTTAAATTGATAGATAATAAATATGTATATCATTTGTTTAAGAGGGCTATATATATTATTATATATATGGCTAGGAGGTAATAGTTATGAGTATATTAATTATTAAAGATTTACACGCAGAGGTTGAAGGAAAAGAAATCTTGAAAGGTGTAAATTTAGAAATAAAAGGTGGGGAAACTCATGCAATAATGGGTCCAAACGGTACAGGTAAATCAACACTTGCAAGTGTTGTTATGGGACACCCAAAATTTACGGTCACAAAAGGTAGTGTTACACTTGACGGTAAGAATGTTTTAGATATGGAAGTAGATGAAAGAGCTCGCGCAGGGTTATTCCTTGGGATGCAAAGCCCATCGGAAGTTCCAGGAGTTACTAATAGTGATTTTATTAAGACTGCGATGAATTCTAGACTTGAAGAAGGTAAAAATGTGTCATTATTCAAGTTTATCGTAGAATACGACAAAGCAGTTGCAGAACTAAAAATGAATGAAGATATTCCTCATAGGTATCTAAATGTAGGATTTAGTGGTGGAGAAAAGAAACGTAATGAAATATTACAAATGAAAATGCTTAAACCGTCAATTGCAATTTTGGATGAAATTGATTCA
>JAFLJX010000139.1 GCA_022712785.1 Mycoplasmatota bacterium
TTACTTGGCTTTTTTGCATTGGCAGGCGCAGAATTAGACTTATCAGTTCTTACAACTGTAGGATTTATTGGTTTTGTATATATATTCTTTAGAACTTTCGGTAAGTTTTTGGGAGCATATACAGGTGCAGTTGTTTCAAAAGCACCACCAACTGTTAAAAAATATCTGGGGTTAACTCTTATGCCACAGGCTGGAGTAGCAATTAATATGGCTTTAACTACAGAATTAAGATTTAAGGAATTAGTAGGATACGAAGCTATTGGGACAACAATTATGACAATAGTATTAGCAGCAACTGTAATATTTGAAGTATTTGGACTCGTTGTTGTTAAGAGTGCACTTAGTAGAGCTGGAGAAATTGACGGAGCTAAAACTGGGTGGAGTAATTAGAAAAAATATAAAAAGGTTTCTATCTGAAACCTTTTTTATTTTTTTGCTTGCAAAACAATAAACATAGGAGTAGTATTAACAACGGTAAAATAATGTATATATAAATATGAAAGAAGATGTAAATATGAATATTGTAATGTTATCAGGAGATGGAGTAGTAACATATGAAAGTTTAATAGTACTAGGTGCTATTGTCTTACTTGGACTCTTTATGGGAAAAATAGTTGAAAAGATTAAAATACCTTATATAACTGGATATATTTTAGCTGGATTACTTCTAGGTGGAATATTAGTAGCTTTAAAGTTCGAAGACTTAATGGGTAATTTAGAGGTTGTATCTTCAGTTGCACTAGGTTTTATAGCCTATGGAATTGGTAGAGAATTAGTATTTTCTAAGCTAAAAAATACAGGTGCAGAAATTGTTGTTATTACAATTGCTCAGGCTGTACTTACAACTTTAGTTGTTTCTGTAGGATTGATAATAATTGGTATTTCTGTTCCTGTTGCATTGATTTTTGGAGCGATAGCAACAGCTACAGAACCTGCATCTATTATGTTGTTAACTAAGAAGATGAAAACAAAAGGTCCATTAACTGATACATTGATTCCACTTGTTGGATTAGATGATGCTGTTGGGATTGTTATTTTTGGTGTTATGTTATCTATAGCTAAGGCAATGAACAGTGGAGTTTCTTTAAATTTCTTAGATACAATAGCAGATCCATTCTTTGAATTAGTGTTCTCACTATTAGTAGGAATTATATTTGGACTAATAGTTGCTTTGATTATTAAAAAATCAAATAAAAATAGCGAAGATAAATATGAAGTGTTCTTAGCAGCTAGCATCTTTGGAGTTTTTATGACAGTTGCTGTTGCAAAGTTAGGAATTCACATTGGAGATATATCAGTTCACTTATCACCAATTCTTACACCAATGGTTTTGGGTGTTACTGTAACTAACGTTATTTCTAGAGTAAATGCACATGATACTGAATTAGCAGTTGATAAATTTGTACCACCAATATTAATTGCATTCTTCACAATTGCAGGTGCTGAATTAACAATCGCATTTTTAGGACAAACTAATATTGCTTATGGTGCAATGTTCGCTGTTACAACAGGATATATTGTATTAAGAATATTTGGTAAAGTATTTGGTGCTTATCTAGGAGCAAGAGCTATGAAATCGGTTTCTGTAATTAGAAAGTACTTGGGAATAAGTTTATTACCACAAGCAGGGGTTGCTTTAGGAATGGCTTATCAAGCTAGAACTGATTTCCCTTCTGAAGGAGTAACAATTCTAATTGTAATATTAATAGCAACATTATTCTATGCGTTCGTCGGACCAATAGGTGTTAAATACGCATTAGGTAAATCAGGAGAATCAAGAGCATAACAAAATAAAAACAAGTTCATCTGAACTTGTTTTTTTATAACGCTTCTAGTAATAATTTTGCATGGTTTTTAACTTTAACTTTTCTTATTTCCTTGATTATTTTGCCAGTCTCATCAAGTACAAATGTACTTCTTTCAATTCCCATATATTTTTTACCAAACATGGTTTTTTCTTTAAATACATCAAACGCTTTTACCAGTTCCTCATTCACATCACTAAGTAATAATAAGTTTAGTTCTTGTTTTGTAATAAAGTTTTTATGAGATTTAACAGAATCTCTACTTACTCCAATTATTTTGTATCCTTTATATAAGTATTCAGATTGTAATGATGAGAAATCTTTTGCTTCAACTGTACATCCTGAAGTATTATCCTTAGGATAGAAATACAAAACTACTTTTGATCCTAAAAAATCTTTTAATGAATAAGATAAGTCGTCACTTGCTTCTAATTTAATATCAAGATAATTCATTTTCTTTTTTCCTTTCTTTTCTTGTTTTTGGTACGGGGTCGTATCCACCCTTTGAGAACGGATTACATCTTAGGATTCTCCAAAAACTTAAAAGGGAAGCGTAAAAGAAATTATGTTTTTTATATGCATTCATTGAATAGGTACTACATGTAGGATGATAACGGCATGTAGGGTTACTATTTTGTGTTTTAACCTTATATAAATTTATTAGTTTGATCATAAGTTTTCTCATTGGAGACACCTCCTCACATAGATTGTATCAAAAAGCATATCTTTCTTCAAGAAAAGCGGCTTTTTATAGACAAAATGAGCAGCTTGCTTTATAATGATTTTGTGGTGATAATATGATAAACAAACAACATATCGAAAAGTTTTACGATTATTTTGATGAAGTCTCAAACATTCTTTATGAAAATTATCATAAAACCTATTTAGAAGGAATAAATGAAGCATTTAATTTACTTCTTGATGATAAGTTTAATGATGAATATGGATCAGAAGATATAGACACATTGAAAGCAGCTAAATCTAAAATTTCAGGTATTGCATTTGAAAGAGAAGAAATTAGAAAAAGTATTCAATTAGGACTTTTAAAAGGATACAAACATGCATATATGTCTAACTCTTTAATCACTCCTGACACAATTGGAATATTTGTAGGATATATAATAGAAAAACTATATAAAAACCAAAAATTAGAAAACGTCTTAGATCCTATGATAGGTAGCGGTAATTTAGTATTTACCGTATTAAATCATATGAAGAAGAGTTTAAAAATTTATGGAGTAGATAATGATTTATTGATGTGTAATTTAGTAAGAAATATTGCAGACTTACATGAATATAAAAACGAGATATTTTTTCAAGATACTTTAACCTATTTTGATCAAGGTTTTGATTTAATATTAACAGATTTACCTATATCGCAAGATATTGATTATTTTCCATATAAAGCAATTAATCACCATATTGATAGTTTGATAAATGGTGGATATTTAATAGCTTTAATTGAAAATGATTTTTTTGAGAAGAAAGATATAAAAATATTTCAAACTGAAGTTAACAATAAGGCTTATATGTTTGGATTAATCAAGTTAAGTGAAACAATGTTTAAAAACAATCCTAAAAGTATCTTAATAATAAGAAAAAAACTGGAAGATGAAATTCCTCCAAAAGAATTTTTACTTATAGACTTACCGAGTTTTACCGATACAGAAGGAGTAAATAATTCAATATTTAGAATCGACGAGTATTTTAAGAAGAGAGAGGAAGAATAATAATATGAAAATTATGGCCGTGAATGCAGGGAGCTCATCACTTAAGTTCCAACTATTAGAAATGCCAGAAGAATCACTTATACTATCTGGTATTATTGAAAAAATAGGATTTAACGATTCAATGTTTACTGTAAAGTATTCAGGTAAAAAAGAGAAAGAAGTACTTAGTATACCTAATCATAGTGTTGCAGTTGAGTTGTTACTTAAAAAAATAGTAGAAACTAAAGTAGTTAAATCTTTAGAAGAAATTGTTGGTGTAGGACACAGAGTAGTACATGGTGCAGAGTTATTTAAAGATTCTGTATTAATTGATGATGAAGTAATCAAAAAAATAGAAAGTGTAAGTGATCTTGCACCTCTACATAACCCTGCGAATTTAACAGGTATATTTGCATTTAAAAAAGCCTTGCCAAATACAAAATCAGTAGCTGTATTTGATACAGCATTCCATCAAACTATGGCTCAAACTGAATATATGTACAGTGTTCCATATGAATGGTATACAGAGTATGGAGTAAGAAAATACGGATTCCACGGTACTAGTCATAAATACGTGAGCTTAAGAGCCGCAGAACTTATTGGTAAAAAAGTAGAAGACGCTAAAATAATTGTTTGCCATATTGGTAATGGAGCTAGTTTATGCGCAGTTAAAGGTGGGAAAAGCATTGATACATCAATGGGATTCACTCCTTTATCAGGAATAGCTATGGGAACTAGAAGTGGAGATATAGACCCAGCTATAGTTCAATACATATCTCAAAAAGAAAATAAAACATTAGATCAAGTAGTTAGTGATTTAAATAAGAAGTCTGGATATCTAGGATTAAGCGGTCTTTCAAGTGACTCAAGAGATTTATGGGAAGCTGTTGGAAAAGGCGATAAGAGAAGTATCTTAGCCGTTGAGAAACAAGCTAAGATGATAGCTGACTATATAGGCGCATACTTTTTAGTATTAAACGGTTGTGACGCTATTTGCTTCACTGCGGGTATTGGAGAAAATGCAAGTGAAACAAGAGCTTTAGTTGTAGAAAAGATAAAAGCTTTAGGAGTTAAACTTGATCCAATCCAAAACGCAAAAAAAGGAATAGAAAAAATTATTTCAACTGAAGATTCAAAAATAACAGTTTTATCAATCCCTACCAATGAAGAGGTAATGATTGCTAGAGATACATTAAGACTAATTTAATTACATATATTAAAAGTAAAAGACAGTTTTCAAAAGTACTATACCTATAAAAAGGAGGAATACTATGAAAAAAACTGTCTTTTTATTTTTGTTAGCTATTGTTTTTATCTTAAACATAAATCACAAGGTTAATGGTTCTGAGGTTATTTACCAAGTAAACAATAAAGAATTTATAATTACAAGTATTGAGGAAGATGGAGTAACTGGGTTTACCATTGAAAAAACGGGGGTTAATCCATTCTATTCAGAGGTTATTGATAGTTTTGAACATTATTATATAACTGGAATAAAGGAAGTACAAGATTACTACATACTATTTGGGTATGGGTTCTCAAGAACTTTGGATACGGAATATGATTCTTTATATTTTGTACTTGATTTTGCCGGTAACATTATAAAAAAAGACTTCAGGGATTATGGAAATATGGAATCAATTAAAGATGTTTATTACATTGATGATGTTTTTATAGTTTACACAGAAAGTGTGAAAGATATTGATTATTCATATGAGTTTAGTTCAAACTTTTTCACATCTTTCGATCATAATTTTAATTATGTAGATTCAATTGAAATTGGCAACAAAATTTATAAAACACAGGCTAATGATTCTTATATATTAATAGGGTACAACAGAGAAGAATATGATCTAGGAATTAGGAGTGATTTATCATTGATTGAAAAGAATGATTTACTATCAATAAAAGAAGGAGAAATATACACTAATCCTGTGACAATTGAGTTTATAAATGGTGCT
>JAFLJX010000140.1 GCA_022712785.1 Mycoplasmatota bacterium
ATTAGGATTCGTTACAAACGATGTTCCATTCTTCTCATTATATTTCACTACAACGGCACTATCATAAGAAGCTCCTTCAGCAGACAAATCGGCTACCAAATCTTTCTTCATATAATAACTTAAGCTTTCAATAACATAGTCCTCAACACCATATTCTCTTAACATTGCGTCAAGTTTTGACTCAGGTATATCTTCAACAATTATTGTATAATTTTCTTCTCTTTTTGTGTCTTCGCTGCTTGCAGAAACATCATTATTATTAAATGAAAATGCACTAATCAAGCAGAACAAAAATATTAAAGTTTTCTTCATTTTCTCTCCTTTTCGAGATATTTATCTCTATTCATTTTAATATCCATAAAACTTACGTCTGGGTTTTGATTTAAATACTCTGTAACATTCAAGTCTTCGCTAAACCTTTTACTTTTCTCTACACATGCTAAAAAAATTCTGTTGTAATATTTGGTTTTCTTAATTATGTGTTCAAACAGTAATGATAGCTTAAACAAATGTTTCTTAAGGTTACACATAACATAATCTACATCGTTCATGTTCGAAGATAAATAGTATGAGTTTACTAAACATTCACCTCCACACACAAACCTTGCAAAACAGTCACTACACTTTTTTTTCTCAATCATAATCTTATGGATTTCTTCTCTTTTATCTAAATCGATACCATCTTTCAAATTACCTATTTCGAACTCTTCTATATCAATTGCACCTGGACAGACATATATTCGTCCATCTTTAGCAAGTGAAAACCTACCTATACCTGCATCACATCTTGTAAACACTCTTTGCCTTAAAATTGTCCTAAGTATAAACTTACCAAAATAGTCATCGCCATTAAGCAATGCTGCTAAATACTCGGTGTTACCTTTTTGAATTTCCCTAATCAAAAAATTCATAAGTTTTGAGTACTGTTGTTTTAAAATCTCAACATTATTCAAGTTAACGCCAATATCTCCACTAAAATCTCTAACTGGTTTGATACTAATCGTTGGAAAATATTTAATTAAATGTTTAATTATCGAGACTAAATCAGTGTTTTTTCTTGTCAAAGTGACTGCAACACCCATGAGTGTTCTATCTTTAATAGCCTTTATATTCTTTACAACCTTTTTGTAGACACCATTTCCATTATAATCTGTTCTAAAAAAGTCATTTCTCTTCTTATCACCATCTAAACTAACACCAAACAAAATTCCAGCATTTCTAATTTTTGAAACACTATTACTATCTAATAAAGTACCATTTGTCACTATCATTGGTAAAACCTCTCTTTTGATAGTGTTACTCTTTTTCTTACAATATTCCCCAATGCTTAATAATAAATCCATTTCCAAGAGAGGTTCACCACTACCAGTTGGATCTACAATATACTTTCCAGCATGTGGAAATGTGTTGATCATCAAGTCGATGAATTCTTTTGCTTCTGCAAAAGACATTTTTCCTTTACTTCTATTCGTCTTAAAACAATAAGTACATGACATGTTGCAATCTGATGAAATATGTAAACTAATGTACACCGTTTTTATTTTTCCCTTATTAACTGTTTTAGGATATATTGGTTCAGAAAAGAATTCATTCTCATTTAACAGTGCGATAAGTTTCTCTTTATCCTCCCCAACTCTCTTTTCAACACTAATATATCTACCATTAATTTTACTTACAATGATTTTGAAATTGCTAAAATCTAAAATTTCTACATTATCTATATAGTTCATAATGAATCTGCTTTTTCTATAATTCTTGATAGTATTTTAGATGAATCCTTACTTGCATTACTTATAACTACTTCACATAGTTTTGCTAATCTTTTCAATTTTACATTAGCTTTAATCCTATCTTTTAAAATAGTTGAGTCACTTATATGACTAACAAAAAAATCTATAAAATCCGAACTAAGTTTCTCAAACATACTAGGTATGATTATCGAAGCTCCATTTGCATAGAAGTCAGTTCTTGAAAACTGTAAACTAAAGCCTACCCTTCCGACATAGGTATTTGTTAATGCTTCAACATATTTCTTGCCAATCTCCAATGGAATATTATCTGAAAATTTCTCTAATTCATTTACAACATTATTTTCAACTGAGAAGTTATCCAGATTATCAATAAGCTTATCAACTAAAGGTTCAATAACAGATAATTTAACACTGTGAGTTAAATATTTTAGGCTATCGAACTCCTCTGAAAACTTGATGCTTCTTTCCTTCACTAACATTTCACCACTAAGAGCATGAACGCTTGTTCTGGATGCAATGCTTCTTTTGACTTCCTTGTCACACAAGCCACTAATCAGAGGTAAAACGAATTCAATATTCTGAATATATGTTAAGGGAGTATCTTTATGAATGTATGCCTTGTGAATTTTATGAACAAACTCATGTTTATATACCGTTGGTAAGTCAGCAAAATTGTTAACTATAATTGTTACATTTCTATCAAACGAACTATCTTGCATATTTTTCAAATACTCATCAACATTAATAATCTTACTTGGCATAGGCTGAGCTAAAACATATCTCACGCAATCCATCATCATATTTACAGTTTTCACTGGATCTGGACGATTCGAGTATGGATGTGCTCCAAATAGATTTCTAACCTCTCTAGCCTGATGTAACATCATTCTTGATTCACGATCTAGAATCCCGATTTTATAGGAACCTTCTATCAAATCATAATCTGTTACATGTTGTTGAACTCCTTCATAATCTGAAATACTTTTACTAATACTCATCTCTTTTTTAAACAGATCAAGACTTCTATAAATCATTTTTTCTCTCATATCATGTATCACTGCATTCCAAAACTGAGTAATGGCACTTCTCATTGCACCAATATTGAATACTGCTTGTGCTTCTTCAATATAATCATTTCGTTGATAATCAGAACGAATCTCCTTATTTAGTGATTCAAAAATCTTAACAACATTTGAATCAACTTTTATGATTTCATTTTTCATTCTTGATCCTCCTTGATGTTCATTTCATTGTAATATATATAGTCTTCTGTAACTATATCGTAAAATCAACTCTTTTATCTTCTATGAAGATACCGTACTTTCCATTTGAAAGTTTTTTAACCTTATAGGTCTTACCATTTATCGTATATACTGTCTTGTTGGAAGCAGTCGCATTTGTTTCCCAATGAACAATCTCTAAATTATCTTTATTGTCGCTTCCACCTAAATCT
>JAFLJX010000141.1 GCA_022712785.1 Mycoplasmatota bacterium
ATCTTATAATAACTTCCCTATGGCTCCACTCAATTGGAATTCTCCTAAGCAGTTCTACGTGAATTATCTTACAATAGATATTCTATCACGTATCATATTTTAATCTTTCCAATTGTGTTTCACATGTTTGACAAATCAACAGTACAAGATTTTCTATTCTTCTATAATTCTTATATAAGTATGATTATCTTTTTTAATTTGTGCTGATACTTGATAAATTTCAGAAATTATTTCTTTAGTAATACATTCTTGGGGAGGACCTTGGTGTATAATGCGTCCCTCATTCATAATCATGATTTTATCACTAAATTGTGAAGCTTGATTAATATCATGCATTACAATGATGCAAGTGATATCATCTTCAATATTGATTTTTTTGATCATCTTAAGGAAACTATACTGATATTTTAAGTCAAGATGATTTGTCGGCTCGTCTAAGATAATGATTTCTGGCTTTTGTGCCAGACACATAGCTAGCCAGACACGTTGTTTCTCTCCGCCACTTAAAGTGATAATATCGCGATCTTGAAGCACTGTTAGATCTGTCTTATTTAGACATTCTTCAACGATATCATAATCTTCTTGTTTGAAGGATTTGAATCTTTCTTTATATGGATATCTACCGTACATAACGATATCTTTAACACTCATACCTGAGATTGTTGAGCCAAATTGCATTAAGAAGGCTACTTTTCTTGCGAAATCTTTGCGTGATATGTCTTTACGGTTTACACCATCTACCGTAATAATTCCTTGTTTATACTTATATATGTCTGAGATACACTTAATCAATGTTGATTTACCACATCCGTTAGGGCCTATAATTGTAGTGATTTTTCCTTTAGGAAAATCACATGACAAGTCTTTTAAGATTAGTGTTTCACCGAATCCAAAATACACGTTATTAACTTCAATCATTTTACATCGCCTTTCTTAATAAGTATAAGAAGAATGGAGCACCAAGCAATGATATTACGATACCAACAGGCATTTCAACTGGATTAAAGATGATTTTTTGTAATATGTCCGCACTTGCGACAAGTAATGCACCAAGCAAGGTGGATATAGGTAACATATACTTATAGTTATTTCCAACAAGCAGTCTAGCGATATGTGGACAAACAAGTCCAACAAAGCCAATGACACCTACTATACTTACGCTTATTGTTGAAATAAAAACTGCCACTGTTGCAATTAAAAATCGGATTAAATTTACATTAAATCCTAAATTAGAAATGGCTTCATCATCTAACAGTAACAGGTTACATTTGGGAATTGTCATAAAACCAATAGGCAAGGCAATTGCACTGTAGATTAATAATAATTGCATATCTTCAAAGGTTGCGTTTGTAAGTGTACCATTTAACCATCCTAGTGCCCCTTGTAGTTTATCACTATGATAAATTGTTATGATACCTATAATAGCCCCGAAAAGCGCGTTAACAGCAACCCCAGCTAAGATAAGACGCATCGGGTTAATACCATTTTTATAGGCAAGTACCATAACAATTATATAAGCAACTATTCCACCTAAAAATGTACCGATTGGTAGAAATGCTGAAAAAGCTGGGAAAGCAAGCATTATTAATAGTGCAACTGAAACTGCACCACTTTGAATCCCAAGCAATCCAGTATCTGCAAGTGGATTTTTCATTACTGCTTTAATGATTGCACCACTAAGTCCAAGATTTGCTCCTACGATTAATGCTATTATAACTCTAGGCATTCTGGCTTCAAGAACAATGATTGATATTGTTTCATTTCCTTTACCAAGAAGTGCTTTTGTTACATCACTTATATGGATTCCAACTGATCCTACATATAAACTTAAAATAAATACAAAACCTATTAAAAGGATGATTACTGGGGCTATGTACCAAAATCTTCTTTGTTTATGAACCATAAATCTCGTCAGCAATCTCAACTAAAACTCTTGTTAGGTTAAACGTAACACTTGATTCAAAATCAATTGGTACAATTTGACTGGTTAAAGTGCGATATATTCCTTCTGTATCATTTAGTTCATTCATTAAGTTAGCTAATGTTACACCACCATCATTAGCCATTGCGTAGGCAATGATATAATCAGGATTTTTCATTAGTAAATCTTCAACATTTAGTGTTGAAGATTCTTCATAAATATTCGTTAGTCCTAGCTTTGTTATTACGATATTCATTGGAGATCCAAATCCGTTAGAAGTAGTTGATGAGACACTACCATCACCACTTATTGATTGTAATAAAGCAACTTGTGCATTTTTAATTGAAGATGTTTCTTTCAAGTTTGTCGCATAATCAATATCATTTTTCATTTCTTTCAAGATTTCTTGAATTTGTTTATGCAAATCAGGATTGATTTCCTCAAATACTCTTAACATAATGAATGGATCATAATACATTGATTGTGGAACTCGTATTACTTTTATTCCAGCTGCTTTAAGAACTTGATAGTCCGTTGCCCATTCAGGCATTGCATCTGAACAAACAACAACACTTGGATTTAATGCGATAATGTGTTCATTATTGGCGTTGTTTGAGAATCCACCCCCAACAATTGCAACTCGGGATTCATTTGGTACCATACAAGAACTGCCATAATTCACACTACCATCTTCATTGATACTCACGACATCACACCTTCTTGCAATTAAGTCTTTATGAAGATTTGAACTGCTTGTAACACCAAGTGGTATAATCCCCATTTCATATAACATACCTCCGATGGTTGTTGATAAGGCAATAACTTTTGTTGTATCAATACCCTCCATTTCATTTTTGAATGTTTGATAAGCACTCTCTGCATTACCATCTTCAATAAATGTTACTGAAATCACATTATTTTCTTCAGTTAAAATAACTTCGTCAAATGATGCAACTGTTTTGATATCTACTTTATTTTCTTCTGTATCTCTACATGCTGATAAGGTTAAAACAACCATCAACATTAAAACAAGATAAATTACTTTTTTCATAATGTACAACTCCTTAAAAAGCGCAAATAATGCTATTATGATTAAATAGCATTATTTATCACTTATATATTCTGTTATGTTAATTTAATTTTTAAAGTACCAGTATTTTCATTTGTATCCATCACAGTAATTATAATGTATACATTAGAACCTGCTTCGATTTCAGTAATCGCTTCAGTATAATCTGCTAAGTCGGTATAAGATGGTCCCATGGCACCGATAGACATTTTTTGGAATGCAATTGTTGCATCTCCTATAGTAAATTCTTCAAAATCATCGGTGATAGTAATTTGTAATGTTGCCAATAATGCTTCTATAGTTGTCACTGTTGTTGTATCAACATCATACTCATTAGATGACATAGGGTTATTTGGATCTTTTGGAGTCATAGTGCTCGAATCGATAACTGGTGCCTGATCGGCAGATGGGTCAATTGTAGCATTTATTTTTATACGATTACCTACAACAACATTCCCGTCATATGTAGCCGTTAAAGTAACATAAATAAATCCATGCATATATCCATCAATATCAATAGTTGAACCAAGGATTTCTCTTGCATCTTCTAGAGTAGTTTCAGTATAAACTGGTCCGTTATCAATCATAAATTTTTCAATTTTATATGTAACTACATCTGCAATGTTTAAAGTAGTAGAATCTACATTATTTATTATAGTTATTCCTAAATCAGTTAGTGGATTAAATATGCTTGCTTGGTTTGTATAAATATCCAATTGTTGTTGCATTCCACCCATCATTTTAGGTATTTCTACAGTACTAGTCGTTGTTAAAACTAATGGAACTTTAACAAAGGCAGTAACTGTATTATTAGCAGTTACGTTTAAAATAATTGTTTCATCTTTTTCATTTGTGTATGTTACTTTGGTGACTATGTATTCATAATCACCAGTTATTAAGTCAGTAAACCCTAAAACAACGGCAGTGACTGTTGAAGTTGATAAGAATTCATTGTTTACTACAGTTAATATTTCATCACCTTTTGTAAGTTCTACTTTATCAATTGTTAATTCTCCTGTATTTACAAGATTTACTGTTAAAGTGTATTCATTGTATTGTAGTTGGGTATCACTTAAAGC
>JAFLJX010000142.1 GCA_022712785.1 Mycoplasmatota bacterium
GTACTGATACAGGTGAAATAAGTGGGATAGTTTCTATAAGTATTGCAATTCCGTTATTACTATTTAGTGCAAATCTAGTAGAAGCTAGGAAATTATCAAAGACAGTATTAAAATCTGCATTGTCTTTAGTTTTGTCAGCTATAATAGTAACTTCAATTGAATTCTTTGCGTATGGTAAAACAGTAGGATTTGGAGCAGAATTATCAGGAATGGCTATTGGATTATATACTGGTGGAACTCCGAACCTAAACGCAATTGGGAATATTTTTGGATTAGACTCTACTACAATTGGAGTAGCTAATTTATCAGATATGGTTATAGGTGCACTTTTCTACCTGTTTATTTTAGTACTAAGTAAACCATTGCTTTCGAAGATATTAAAACCTTCAATTGAAAAAACATATATAAATGATGAATCAATAATTTTAAATAATGAAGAGTTAAGTAATGATGAGTTTAAGCTTAATAAGAAGTTAATGTCTAGATTCATACTCGCATTTATAATAACTCTAACTGGAGCGTTATTTGGGATATTAGTTTGGGTAATATTAGGAGCAGAAGATGGAAGAATGAATGACTACCTAGTCCCAATAATGATGGTAAGTGTTACAATATTAGGGATTGCATTTTCATTTAATGAAAAAATTAGAAAAACAAAAGGAATGAATACACTTGGACAGTATTTTATTTTAGTATTCTCATTCGCTCTTGCTTCATCTCTTGATTTTACAAGACTTGAAGGTATATTTGGTGAAATAATAATACTGTTTACTATCATTACAGTTGGTGTGTTTATCTTACATATAATCATTAGCAAGATAATGGATATAGATGTTGATTGTACTATCGTTACTTTAACAGCTGGAATTTATGGGCCTGCTTTTGTGCCTGCAATAACTAAACAAATAAAAAATGATGCATTAACAGTTCCAGGACTTATTGTAGGATCTATAGGATATGCAATAGGTACATTTCTAGGTGCTGGGCTTGGTTTTATTTTCCTAATGTTTTAAAGAAAAACATATTACTTTTATGAAAGAGGTGAAGATATGGATATTTTTAATAGAATTAAAAATAACAAAGGATTCTCTTTAGTACTACTAGTGAGTACTGTTTTATGGGGCATATCTGTTGGGATTTACCTCTCTAGTACTAACGCATCAAAAAATGAGATTATTAATATTGAGTCTAATAGAGCATTGGATCATTATGAAAATGTTTTACATATAGTATTCGATCAAATATCTCGACTTGAGGTGTTTACTGAAACTGTCGGTATTGAAAATTTAAGTAACAAAAAATTTGAATATTTTATAGAAAAAAGCGATTTCAAAAATATTGGATTCATTAGTTTGTCAATTGCACCAAATGGAGTAATTGAATACTATTATTCAGATGATTTTAATACAACGTTGATCGGTTTAGATTTAATCAATGATGATAGAGAATATGTTGCATCAGCGGTACAAAAAGCAATTGAAAATGGAGTAATTGTTATAAATGGTCCATTCAGCTTAATTCAAGGTGGAAATGGACTGGTGTTTAGAAAAGCAGTTTATGAAGAAGGGGAATTCGTAGCAATCATAAATTTTGGAATAAAATATGAAATTCTAAATGTTTTACTAGATGAACAAAGTTCAAATGTTGTTAAACTTGGAATCTATGATAAAGATAAAAACTTGATATTTGGTGATTTAGAATATTCTTCAAAAATTAAAATTTATGAGTCTTTTGATATGGATAGTGTTGATTGGTATATTGGAGTAAATGTTGAAGAAGAATATCAGCGAAGTATCATTATTGCAAATATAATTATTTTGTTTATAGCTTCTTTACTCTATATATTTGCTGTTCTATTTGGAACTAAATATTATATAAAAAATAAAGAATTATTAGTTACTCAAGATAATTTAATTCACTTTGATAGTCTAACTGAACTGCCAAATAGAAGATTACTTATTACTGATATAAAAGATGCTATTAAACTCAACGAACCTTTCTATTTGGGGTTTGGGGATTTAGATAACTTTAAGAATCTTAATGATATCTTAGGTCACACAGTAGGTGATAATTATTTAAGAGATATATCAAAACGTTTCCATGAAATTACAGATGAAAAACTTACTATATACCGATGGGGTGGAGATGAATTTATTTTCTTGTTTAGATCTAAAAGCAAAGTTGATACAATTATGCAATTAGAAAGTATATACAACATATTTAAGAATCCTATAATTATTAAAGAGACTAACTATAATGTTTCTATGAGTATTGGAGTAGTTAACTACCCAAAACATGGAAAGACTATTGATGGGTTAATTAAACGAGCAGATATTGTAATGTATGATATAAAGTCACAACAAAAAAATACCTATGGATTCTTTGAAGATAAATATTTGGACAACCTAAAAAGAGAAGTGGATTTTGAGAATAGACTTTATGAGTATTCAATTGAAGACATTGAAGTTTATCTACAACCAGTTGTTTCAATTGAAACAAATGAGATTGTTGGTTTTGAAGCATTAAGCAGATTATTTGATAAAGAAAATAAGTTGATAAATACAGGTGAAATGATCAAAGTTTATGAAAGAAAAGGAGATATATTTAAGTTAGATAAATACATAGTAGAGAAGGCATGTCAACACTATGTCAAATTAGAACAAGAACTCGGGAAATCATATTTTATTTCATTTAATATATCACCAATTACACTATCAAATGAGTATATCGATTTTCTTAAAACTATGATTAAAAAGTATATGATTAACCCTGAATATTTTATAATTGAAATTATTGAAACTACAGGATTTAAAGATATTGATGAATCAGTAAGATTGTTAAACAAGCTTAGAAAACTAGGGTTTAGAATTGCGATGGATGACTTTGGTATGGGTTATTCTTCATTAAGTTACATAACAAGATTACCATTGAGTTTGATAAAGATTGATAGAAACTTTATTCAAAATTATCAAACAAACGAATTTGATAAGCTATTGATACTTACCATAAAAGATATTAGTATATCTTTAAATCTTGATATTATTGTAGAAGGTATTGAAACTAAAGAGCAATTGGAATTTATTAAAAACATTGGTGCCCATTACTACCAAGGGTATTTACATAGTAAACCTATGAGTTTAAAAAATGTTATAGAGCTAATTAAATAACAAAAGCCGTCTGAATTAGACGGCTTTTGTTTAATCTACATCTGTTGTTATAATTGGATTATCAATATAAAATGAATCATATACTAAACTTTGCTTAATTAGTTCTGATTCAGCTAAATCTCTTAGCACAATTCCTGTGTTGAATGGATCTGTACCATCAATAAATGGATTTGATGTTTTATCAAATGTATAATCATTTGTTGCAACCTTATAAAGAGTATCGTTTTCGAAATTAGTTATATCTGTATCATATGCTAAACTATTCATTTGAGTTTTTATCTGTGCACCAGTTAGGTATACAGTTTTTACAACATTGTCAAATGGCCATATTTGGTATAATACTGCCAAAGTTATTAAATCTTCATTATGTAGACTTGTTCTAGTTCCACCACCATTTTGGAATCCAATATCTGCACCAGTTGATATACGCATCATTCTTGCAATCCATATAGACAAGTCGTTTTGAGATAAATACTCACCTGCTGAAATAATTGGAGTATTAAATAAATCATCAGTTTCTAATTGGTACTTAGAAATAATTTCAGCAACTATATCACTTGGACTTCTAAGTGTTTCATTATCATAGAAACCAATATTTTCAACACTATGGGTAACTAAGACATTATTTGTAAACTCTAGTCTAACATGCCCAACATATTCTCCATTACTACCTGATTGAATTACAGGGATACCAAGAGAAGTATTCGCATACTCACTATGAGAATGACCGTTGAATATTGCATCAATTTTATAGTCTCCAGTCCCAGCTGCAATTTGAGAATTTAATGAGGACCCAGTGTCATGGCTTGCTACTAAAACTATATCTACATCTTTATTAGTCCTTAAATCAAATGTAATATCTTTAATGATTTGAATGGGACTAGCAAATTCATAATCCTCAATTTTACTTGTAGCTATTGAATATTCAAGGCCAGCACCGATAGTGCCTATAATACCTATTTTAATATCTCCACGTTCAATAATTACATATGGATCAATATTTTCTGGGATTGTAGTTGTATCTTTATAAAATACATTGGCACCAAGTAAAGGAAAATTTGCTTCACCGTTTTCTACATTACCATCAAAATAATTTGTTACAACATCAATTCCCCAATCGAATTCATGGTTTCCAACAGTAAATGCGTCGAAATACATTTCATTCATTAATTCAATAGTTGAAAGACCTGAATAATAGTTTGATAATGCAGAACCTTGAAGCATATCTCCACCTGCAAGTATTATTGTATTATTTGGATTCGCTTCCTTTTGTGTAATTAGGAAGTTACCAATATTAGCAAAACCCATTTCATCTGGTGAATCTTCCAATATAGAACCATGAAAATCATTTAAATAATATATATCTAAGAAACCTATGTCTGACGGATCAAAATCATTA
>JAFLJX010000143.1 GCA_022712785.1 Mycoplasmatota bacterium
AATAAAGTCAAAAAATACTAAAGAGTAATACCTAGTGCTGCTGATATATGTAATTGAAACTGTATCAAAAAAAACACTAGATTTATTCGAATCTAGTGTTTTTTTTAGTTATATTTTGTGTTCCTATACTATATACTTTCTATCTCCACCTAATCACATGTATCCAGTAGTATGCAATTGAACCAAGAAGGGAACCTGTAATTAATAAATACAAAGTTTTGTAAATAGCGCGATTTATCTTTTTGAAATTTAGTCTAACTTCAAAAACAATCAACAAACCCAACACTACTACAAATAATATTGGTATAAAGTAACTAACTGTTTAACTTGAAACTCCGCTTTTTATTATTTGATCTGTAAATGTACTTTCAAGATAATAAACTAAAATATCAAAAAGAAAAAAGTGTGCAGGCTAAGATATTTTTCTATTCATAATCCCACTACTCCTCTATTGTAAATGATAAGTAATCTATCCCTTCACAAATAATTATATCATAAGATTTTGCAATTAAAACCCATACATTTGTTAATGAGTTAAAAGTTATGGGTTTACAATACATATATAACATTCTGGCGGAATGTAAACTCAAACTAATGAATTAATGTTACCACATTTCAGTTGACATATACACTTTGTATTTTGCATAATACTCCTATGATCACAAAAGCGATTACTTCACCCAACCAAGGAACGTCACCAAATAACCCAGGGTAAAATACTCGCTTTTGTGATTCCTTGATTATTGTTATTTGGCACTTTGATTATACCCTCTTATTTCTAAAAAATAAGTTTAAAAATAAAAAGACTGATACTTGACACAATAGAAATGTTGATTGAAACTTCATCAACTATATTCACTAAAATTCAGCTTTTTTTTATCGTTTTTTAATCATCCATTTCCCTCAACCCCATTTGAATTCTATTGAACCACTAAATACCTTCAATCAGTTAAGGCAATATATAATAAAAACTCATTAAGTTCACTAGGTATTTCTTTATCAATAAATCTTTCTGGAATTAATACTGTTCCTTTGTTTAATATATATACCGAATCATCACCTTGAGTTAGACTATAATAATCATACTCTGCGTTATATGCTAGGTTTAAAATATATGTGTCACCAATATGGAAATGGTCATTTCCTGTTCCAACTGATATTCTAATTACTTCAGTTCTATCATCGAAAGCACTTTTGCCAATCTCAAAATTTACATTCTTAACAAAAGCATTATTTTCAGTAATTGACACTACTTCCCCCTCTACAAAGCCGCAAAATTTACATTCAATCATTTCTTTTATACTTTCAAAACGAATTAAAATTGACCCGCTAAAACTTCCTGATAAAATTTCTTCAGTCTCTTCATAGATATTTCTTTCGTTTTCATCTTCTTTGTTCAAATCATGACTTAATTCCTTACTTGTACTACATCCACTTAGAGTTATTGTAATTAGTATTACTATGACTAGTTTAATTGCTTTCATAGAATTCATCTCCTTCTATTTTCCATAATCATTTGACACAAAATGTAAGCTAGATAGAAACACCTACAAAGTACTAATATATTTAATTACTCATAATATTTATTACATTACTTTCTTATTTTATAGTGTCTACTTTAGAGATATCATGTCAATGTGAGAAGATTTGTCTCTTTCAGGGGACTTAATATATTTCTATAGAATGCTTTTTTCATTTTATTCATTTTGATGAACTACAAGAAGTAATCCTTCTTCAAAACTAAGGCTTCCCTCAAGTTCATTTGAAATGCATAAAGGGTCTTCTGTGCTAAGTTGAATATTGTTAAGTTCGTATTTAAATTCTTTCAACGATAACCCCGATACGTCTTCAATAGCGAAGAATGAGATGTATTTAAATTTATTTTCGATTTTATAACTTCCAGGGTCTAACATATACATTAAAATGCCATTTGAAACAATTGATATTTTTCCAAGTTTTAAAAGATTCACATTTGCAAACTCGTGATCAAATCTTCCACCAGTTCCACCATAAATTACAATTTCATCATAGTCCATTAATAATGCAGTTTGAAGTGCAAGATAGGTATCTGTATAATCTTTCTTTTCTTTAAACTTTTTTATTTCCTTACTATATTCTTTTATGATCTCAAATTGTTCATCGTTAGTGCTATCAAAATCACCAATAGACAAATCTATATTTATATCATTTTGAGCTAACATATATGCTCCAATATCAACACCAATTATGTATTCATTTTCTTCCTTATTATATAGGCTGGATATGTCGTAATTATTTGGACCCGTGAAAATTTTTATAATCATCTTAAAGATTCCATTCTTTCTTTTGGGTCTTTACTATTAAAAATATAAGATCCAGCAACTAAAACATCAGCTCCAGCTTCTTTACAAAACTTTGATGTAATATTGTTAATTCCTCCATCGACAACTATAAGTAAATCCTTATTTAAATTCTTTCTTAAGTCATTAATTTCCATTATTTTAAGTGAACTATTCATCATAAACTCTTGTCCTCCAAATCCTGGTTCAACACTCATTACAAGTATCTGGTCAATGAAAGGAATCCATTTTGCAACAGCGCTAACTGGAGTACCTGGTTTAATAGAGATACCAACTTTTGCACCATGCTCTCTTATTAGTTTGATCGTAACTGTTGGATCTTCAACAGCTTCGATATGAAATGTGATTCTATCACTACCAGCTTTTATAAATTGTGGTATATACTCATTTGCGTTACTAATCATCAAATGAGTATCCAATATTTGTGTAGTGTATGGTCTGAGCCCTCTAACGACAAGTGGCCCAATTGATATATTTGGTACAAAATGGCCGTCCATTATGTCTATATGTAACCATTTAGCTTCTTTTACTAATGCAACTGATTCTGCTAATTTCCCAAAGTCTGCGGAAAGTATTGATGGTGCTATTATCATAATGTTTACCTCCTAATATTTAATCTTTTGATTCTTAATTTCATCAATAATTAACTTATAATTATAATATCTTGATTGGATGATGTTTCCGTTTTCTACTTCACTCTTAACTTTACATTTGGGTTCATTTATATGCGTACATCCTCTATATTTACATTCACTTGATAATTCAAAGAAGTCAACGAAACAATCAGGTACATCTTCTTCTTTGATATCGTAAAATTCTAGTTTTGAGAACCCAGGAGTATCCGCAACTAATCCACCAAACAAATCATGAAGTTCTGAATGCCTTGTTGTATGTTTCCCTCGTCCTAATGCCTTTGATATTTCTCCAGTTTTTAAATTTAATGAAGTATCTAGAATGTTTAATAAACTAGATTTCCCTGCACCAGTTTGACCTGCGAACATGCTTATCTTATCTTTGAAGAGAGTCTTAAATTCTTCTGCACCTTCTTTGGTAACCGTTGAGGTATAAATTACTCTATAATATGGTTCATAATACTTCATATTTTCTTTTAATTTTATCAGTTCATCTTCGGGTATTAAATCTGTTTTTGTTAACACTATTACAGGAGTAATACTTTCATGCTCAATTAGTAATAAGAATCGATCTAATAGATTAAAACTGAAGTCTGGTTCTTTACAACTATTAATCAGTATTGCTTGATCTATATTCGCAAGTGCAGGTCTAGCTAGATTATTATCTCTAGGAAGTAACTCTTTAATGAATTCTTCATCAAACATTACTCTATCTCCTACCTTTGGACTCTCTTTTGTATGTCTAAACTTCCCTCGAGCTTTTAGCTTGAAAGAATTATTAGATTCATCTCTAACTGTGTATAATCCACCAGTTAATTTTGTAATTAGTCCTTTTTCCAAATGGGCCTCCTATATTTGATACATTTTCATTGCTTCTTGAAGAGCAATTTTATT
>JAFLJX010000144.1 GCA_022712785.1 Mycoplasmatota bacterium
TTTATCACCAGTAAATTCAACTTTAACCATTTGTCCTCCAGCACTACCATAAAAAGTAGATGCTTCTAGTTCTTGTTGTGCGCTTACCATATCTTTTTGCATTTGTTGAATTTTTTTTATCATTCCTGGATTCATAATTAATCTCCTTTTTTTACTCTAACTATATCTGAACCAAATAATTCTAATGCATCTTTTACACTATCTGGAGTCATATCTTCTACTTCATGATCGATAGTTGGCATGTCTCTTAATTCTGGATGTCTTATGGGAGTTAATTTAATGTTTTTCTCTCCGCGTTTCCATTTTTTAATAAATTCTTGAGATTTTTCTTGCCAAACTACTTCTGGCAATGCTAAATAATCAATCTCAACATCAAAGAATTCACTTAACATTTTAACTATTTTTTCTTTTATATCAGGTTTCATCATTCTGTTACAAATAGAAGGATTAGCGTATTGAATAATAATCATTTCCCCATCCGTTGCAACTAATCTACCTTCAGTTATCATTTTTGCATACATTAGATTAGAATCATCAGTTGCTCTTTCTATATCATACCATTTCATATTCATAGTTACTTTTACTTCTCTTTTAGCGTTGTTTAAAACATCTTCAACATATCTTATATCAAATGTTTTATATGGGATTATTTCTTTTGTAACTGGCTTTGGAGTTGGTGTGTTAAATATATTTGTTTCTTCTAATACTTCTTCTTTCTCAGATGTATCGATGTCTTCCTCAGTATAAAGAGGTTTAGATTCAACTATTTTCTCGACATCGCTTTCAACTTCGTCTTCTTCTTCTTTAATTATATCCTTAAATACTTCGTCTTCCTGATTTTCCTGGATAACATCAACCTTTTCAATTGTTTCTTCAAATGATTTAGCAATTGGTTGTTCTTCTATTTGTTCTGTTTTCCCAACAGGCTCATTGAGAACAACTGGTTTAATATCAATATTATCTACTTTTTCTTTTAATTCATCGAACCTAGTTTTTAGTGAAGCTATCTCATCATCATAATATATTTCTTGTTTTTCCACTTTATCAACCATCTTAATTAGTGCTAATTCCATATAAAGTTTTGCATTACTAGTCCACTTCATATCGTTTTGAGCCTTATTTAGACAATCAATATAATAAAAAATCATATTATTACTAATCTTTTTTGATAGCTCGATAAACTTTTCATCTTTATATATAAGGTGATCATCATCATCTGTATTCACATTTTTATATATTAATACATCACGATAAAACTTAATTAAATTTTCTACAAGTCTTGGTGCTTCTTTCCCTAACATGATAAGATCATCAAGTTGTTTAATTGCTTCAACTGAATTGTTTTCATAAATAGCATTAGCAATATTCAATAGTTTTTCATTAGAAACAGTTCCTCTAATAGCATGAACGTCTGAAGTAGTTACATTTTCATCTGAATATGATACGACTTGATCTAAAAGACTTATTGCATCTCTCATTCCACCTTCAGCACTTTCTGCGATTACTTTAATAGCTTCTTTTTCAATTCCTATATTCTCTTTTTTTATAATAATATTTAGTGTTTTAATCATATCAGGTACACTTACACCTCTAAAATCGAATCGTTGACAACGTGAATGAATAGTTGCTGGTATCTTATGTGGTTCTGTAGTGGCCAAAATAAAGATAACATGTTTCGGTGGTTCTTCTAATGTTTTTAAAAGTGCATTAAAAGCTCCTGTACTAAGCATGTGTACCTCATCAATTATATAAACTTTATATTTACCTACACCAGGCAAATATTTAACTTTATCTCTTATTTCTCTTATCTCATCTACTCCATTATTACTTGCAGCATCTATCTCGATAACATCATTAATAGTATTGTTTTCAATTCCTAGACAAATATCACACTCATTACATGGATTCTCAACAGGAGCTTTTTCACAGTTAACAGCCTTAGCAATAATTTTTGCTATAGATGTTTTACCTGTTCCTCTTGGTCCACTAAATAAATAAGCGTGAGCAATTTTATTTTTTACTAAAGCATTCCTAAATGTTTTAGTAATATGTTCTTGTCCTGCTATTTCATCAAAATTTGCAGGTCTATAAGTTCTGTATAACGCTTTATATGCCATAAATTTTCACCTCATTTATAGAATTTTATGGTACTTTAAGTATAAAACAAAAAGACTATTTTTGATAGTCTTTTTGTGATTTTTCCATCATTTTTTTCACTTCTTTAATTACTACTTGAAATGCTACATATTCATTAGTATCTTTTTTAAACTTTCTTTCTAAAAAATCAAAATTTAAATCTTGTGTTTCTCCGTTATCATAAACTCTAAAAGCTTGTCCCAAGCCTTTTTGAAATCTCTGATCACTTCTTAATCTGGTATAGTCTTCAATACTAAAGTCACATTCATTTTGAATGGAATTACTTGCTTTTTGCATGTAAGCATCAAATTGAACATTTCCTTTTACACCTTTTCTTGTAAAAATTTTGTCGAATACTAAGTCAAATAAGAACAATAAAACCGTGAACATTATAGGAACGTAAAATAATGATTTGACTAATTCAATGTCAAATTCACCATTTCTAATTCTTAAATATAGCATGTAAACAAGAAATGCAATTGAAGAAAATACAAAAATTAATGCATAATACTTAAAGTCTTTTTTCTTTTTCATTTATAATCACCTAGAAGTATTATACTATAAAAAAATAGATTGTGATATAATAAATTAGGTGATATTTATGATAAGTGAAACAATAGCTCAAATTTCGACTGCTGCAGGACAAGGTGCAATAAGTATTGTTCGTTTAAGTGGAGAAAGTTCAATAAAAATAGTAAACAAGGTCTTTAAAGGCTCGAACTTAGAAAAAGTGAAGAGTCACACAGTACATTACGGGAATATCTTTTACAATGATAATCCAATAGACGAAGTGCTTGTATCAGTTTTTAGAGCTCCAAGAACATTTACTACAGAAGATATAGTAGAAATTAACTGCCATGGCGGTGTTTTTGTTGCAAATAAGATTTTAGAAATATTATTTATTGAAGGTGCACGAAGCGCGAAGCCGGGTGAATTTACGGAAAGAGCATTTCTAAATGGTAGAATTGATTTAACTCAAGCTGAATCAGTAATGGATATTATTGAAGCTAAATCAAATTTAAGTCTTTCTTTAGCTAACAAGGGATTAGATGGTGAGATATACAGATTAATCGTAGACCTAAGAACAGACTTGTTAAATATCATTGCACACATTGAAGTAAATATTGATTATCCTGAATATGATGATGTAATTGAATTATCAAATAATATTATAAAACCACAAATTGAAGCTTTAATAGAAAAGATTCAAAATCTAATTAGTAAATCTAATTACGGTAAAATTATTAAGGATGGTGTTAAAACAGCTATCATTGGTAGACCAAACGTTGGTAAATCAAGTCTTTTAAACGCATTACTAAGAGAAGATAAAGCTATTGTTACGGAAATAAAAGGTACTACAAGAGATATTGTTGAAGGTAGTATCAATCTTGGAGGAATAATTTTAAACCTTATTGATACTGCGGGTATTAGAGAATCTTCAGATATCATCGAAAAAATTGGAATTGAAAAAGCCAAACAAATGATTGAAGAAGCTGAGTTAATTTTATTTGTTTTAGAGAACAATCAAGTATTAACAAGAGAAGATGAAGCTTTACTTGAACTGACAGAACATAAAAAAAGAATAGTTATATTAAATAAAACTGATTTAAACAAAGAGCTAATTCATAAGTTTAAAAATAGTGTTCAAATAAGTGCCTTACATAAAACTGGAATAAATGATTTAGAAAATATGATAAAGGATATGTTTTTAAGTGGAGAAGTGAATATAATAGATCAAACTTACATCTCGAACGCAAGACATATAGCAAAACTAAACGATGCACTTAACTCGCTGTACGACAGTGTCGGGGCAATAAACGACCAATTGCCTATAGACTTCCCAGAAATTGATTTAAAGAGCGCTTGGGCTACGCTAGGCGAGATAATTGGGGATACATCAACTACTAGTTTGCTAGATGAGTTGTTTGCTAAGTTTTGTTTAGGTAAATGAAAATTCTATACAAATATTATTCCCAATCATCATAAAAACTATATTCTTTGCCTTCTTTTGTCCATCTAGCAATACTATCTAGATTAACATTCTCAGCTGCATGAAAAATATTCTGATCACTTCCGCTAAAAGTTTTCTTTAATTCTTTAATAAGTAGTTTCATTTCTCTTCTTTTACTTGATACTCTACACGCCTCAAGTTCACAACCACAATCCATTGTTACTACATCATTATTACTCATTATTTTTACGATATCTTTTTCTTTAATTAAATACATTGGTCTAATTAATTCAAGGCCCTCATAGTTCTTACTTTTGATTTTAGGTAACATTGTTTTAAAAGTACCTGCATATAACATGTTCATCATCGTTGTTTCAATAACATCATCAAAATGATGTCCTAGAGCTAACTTGTTACACCCCTTATCTTGAGCCATTTGATATAGAGCACCTCTTCTGAGCCTCGCACACATATAACATGGGCTAGGTTTATCCATTTTTTCTAATATCCTAAATATATTTGATCTTGTAATATTCAATGGTACACCAAGTTTTTTTGCATTACCAAAATGGATTTCAAGATTTTCTTCACTGAATCCTGGATCCATAGAAATAAATTCAATTTCAAAATTAACCAAAGGATGTCTTTTTAATTCCTGAAATAATTTGGCCAATAGTAAACTATCTTTACCTCCACTCATAGCTATCGCTATCTTATCCCCCTCTTGAATCATATCATATTTATTAAGTCCTTTAATAAACTTACTCCAAATACCTGGTCTGAATTTTTTGATTATATCTCTTTCAAAAGTGGAATGAATTTTTTTATTCATTTAATACACATCCTTATTTATGTGACTAGGACCATTATATAATACAATGACCGGTAAATAAATATAATTTTTAATAATTTTCTTGTATTTTAAATTATTTTAACATATAATAAAGGTATTAAAAAGATTCAAAAAATAATTGGAGGTGAACATATGTCATTTGTTTGGGCATCAAAGAAACCAAAAGATGGTATTGCGACATTTTATGAATCAAACATAACATTAAACAAATCGGCTAGTTCTCATTTTGATCATGCTTATAGTGTTTTGCTTGGATTAGATATTAAAGGAAACAAAGTTGCTGTTAAACCTATTAGTAAGGATGAAAGTCAAAGTACTGGAATTCCCGAAGAGAAAAAACATAAAATAACAGTTAAACCAAGTTATGCACGAATTTGTAATAAAAAATTTATGAGAGAAATTGCTGAATTAGTTAAGATTGATTTGAGTGATAACAATTCATTCAAATTCAAAACAAACTGGAGTGATGAAGATCATGCTCTAGTAATTGATTTAAATCAACCGGAGGTGTAAGTTATGGAAGACTATATGATTGTGATTTGGTTTGTGGTTATTATTTTAGCTGCAGTAATTGAAATGAACACAATGGACTTATCAAGTATTTGGTTTAGTGCAGGAGCATTATTTGCATTTATATTTGCATTATTAAATGCTGCTTGGATAGTTCAATTATTAATATTCTTATTTGTTTCAATTTTATTATTATTATTGGTTCGTCCGGTAGTAAAGAAGTATTTAAAAACAAATATAATAAGTACCAACTCAGATAGACTAGTTGGTAAAGTAGCCGTTTGTACAAAAGAAATATTACGCGGTGAACGTGGTGAAGTTAAAATTGATGGTAAGTTCTGGTTAGCAGTTTCATCAGGAGAAGAAGATATTGATATTGATGAAAAAGTAGAAGTACTTGCTATTGAAGGTGTTAAATTGATAGTAGATAAAATCTAATGAGGGTAAACATATTTAAAAAGATAATGGCATATTTATTAGACGCCATGCCAATATTCTTATTGTTAATGATTTTAAACACTTTATTTGTCGCAGAAATTTTAAAAAAACCATATACAGATTATGATGAAAATTATGAAGTATATCAAGAGAACGTTGATGATTACTATAATTCTCTTGATCTCTATTTCCAAGATTTAGAAAACGAGGTTATAACACAGGATGAGTATGACGCACAAGTTGTTACATTAAGAGATGACTTCTTAGTAATAAATAGTGAGACAGAGGCTGTAACATACGAGTACTTTACAAGATTAATTTACTATTTCCTAATAAGCTTTTTAGTAGTTAAGTATTTATATAATGTATTTACTAAAGGTCAAACATTTGGATTAAAACTAATGAAGTTGGAAATGGTAGGGAAAATTACTTGGTTTTCATTATTGTTAAGAGAATTGTTTTGGAGAGAATTATATTGGGTCTTTACATTTGGTTTAGGATTATTGATAGATTTACTTATGATTACATTAACTAAAAAAAGAAGAACACTTCGAGACATATTAACAAACACAAGCATAATTTATCAAGGGACAAGTTACCCTTTTTAATAAAAGAAATTTAAAAATAGGAGGAAACAAAAAATGGTTGGAATTTATTTAGGTATAATTTTAGCAATATTGGTTGTAATATTTTTTGGAGCAGCATTAACAATCGTACAACAAGCAAACAGATACGTAATTGAGAGATTTGGTGCTTATACAGAAACTTTAAGTGTGGGGATTCACTTCGTAATTCCTTTTGTAGATAGGATTTCAAAAAAAGTTTCAATAAAAGAACAGGTTGTAGACTTTCCACCACAGCCAGTTATCACTAAAGACAATGTAACAATGCAAATTGATACAGTTGTGTTCTATCAAGTAACAGATCCTAAGTTATACACTTATGGTGTTGATAGACCTCTTAGAGCGATAGAAAATCTTACAGCAACAACTTTACGTAATATTATCGGAGATTTAGAATTAGATCAATCTTTAACATCACGTGATTTAATAAATTCAAAAATGAGAATAATCTTAGATGAAGCAACTGATCCATGGGGAATTAAAATTAACCGTGTAGAAGTTAAAAACATTATTCCACCTAAAGATATTCGTGAAGCAATGGAAAAACAAATGCGTGCAGAACGTGAAAAACGTCAGTCTATCTTATTAGCTGAGGGTCATAAACAATCACAAATTCTTACTGCTGAAGGTGAAAAAGAAGCAGCAATTCTTAGAGCTGAAGCAGAAAAAGAAGTTAGAATTCAAGAAGCTCAAGGTAAAGCAGAAGCTATTATAGAAGTACAAACTGCAACTGCAAAAGGTATTGAATTAATTAAAAAAGCTGGAGCAGATGAAGCTGTATTAAGATTAGAAGCTTACAAAGCAATGGTTGAAGTTGCAAACGGACAAGCTACTAAATTAATTATTCCTTCAGATATGCAAGGTATAATAGGAATGGCATCAAGTATTTTTGAAGTAGGTAAAAAATAAATAATAACAAACATTAAAAAAGGAAACCTAATTTTGGTTTCCTTTTCTGTTATCTAAAATTCACAATTTCTTGGAGTTCTTGGGAATGGGATTACGTCTCTTATGTTTTCAATACCTGTTAAATACATTAACATTCTATCAAACCCTAGACCGAACCCAGCATGTTTACACCCTCCATATTTACGAAGATCTAAGTACCACCATAATTCTTCTTTAGGAACATTCATTTCTTCCATTCTTTTTTCCAAATATTCTAATCGTTCTTCTCGTTGGCTTCCACCAATTAACTCACCACTACCAGGTACTAATAAATCCATAGCAGCTACCGTTTCGTTATCATCGTTCATTCTCATATAGAATGCTTTTATATCTTTTGGCCAATCAATAACAAAAACTGGACCATCAAAATGTTTAACTAAGAATTTTTCGTGTTCAGTAGCTAAATCGTCACCATACTTTGGTAAGTTTTCGAATTTCTGTCCACTATCAAGTAAAACTTTAACAGCTTCTTTATGTGTAATTCTAATAAAATCACTAGATACGACTTTATTTAATTTTTCTAAAAGACCTTTTTGAACAAACTTGTTAAAGAATTCCATTTCTTTTGGCGCTCTTTTTATCACATACTCAATAATAAATTTAACCATGTCTTCTGCTAACTGCATGTCATCATGGATGTCTGCGAATGCTATCTCTGGTTCTATCATCCAAAATTCAGATGCATGTGTTGTTGTATTTGAGTTTTCAGCTCTAAAAGTTGGTCCAAAAGTATAGACATCTTTGAAGGCCAAAGCGAATGCTTCTGCTTGAAGCTGTCCTGATACTGTAAGGTTTGCTTTCTTTTGAAAAAAGTCTTCATGGTAATCAACTTCTCCGTCTTTTATCTTAGGAACACTATCTAAATCTAGAGTAGTGACCTTAAATGTTTCTCCTGCGCCCTCTGCATCACTAGCTGTAATTAGCGGTGCAGCTAGGTGTACGAAGTTTCTATCTTGGAAGAATGTATGAATAGCATGATTTAAAATACTTCTCACTCTAAACACAGCACTAAATAGATTTGTTCTAGGTCTTAAATGAGCATTTTCTCTTAAAAATTCACGAGAATGTCTCTTAGGTTGAATAGGATAATCTTCTAATGAATCTCCAAGCATCTCAACTTCTCTTGCCTTAATTTCGAATGGTTGTTTCATTGAAGGAGTTACTACTAAAATTCCTTTAACTCTCACTGAACTACCAACTCTTAATTTTTGTGTTTCTTTAAAGTTATCTAAAATTTCATTTTCATAAACTACTTGAATGGTTTCAAAGAAAGTACCATCATTTAGATTAATAAATCCAAACTCTTTTTGAGCACGATTGTTTCTAACCCAACCAAATAAGGTAACTTCTTGATTGTTTAATTCTTCAAATCTAGCATATAATTCTTTAACTGTTGTTTTCATCAAATCACTCCTTTTTTTTATAAAAAAAACGTCCTTAAACATATGTTTAAGGACGAAAATATTCCGTGGTACCACCTTAGTTCTAGATAACTAGCACTCGAGCCTTTAACGCAGGTTTACGTATGGGTCTACTTAATTCTTCCATCACTCATGGTGTTATTCATACTTATCTTATAATCTAGCTTGCACCATCCTAGAATCGCTTAATACAGTTTTAAGTATTACTTTTCCAATCATTGTTTATGTAATTATAATAACAAATAACTATTTATTGTCAACTAATTCAGTTGTTTTTAATTCCTTTTCAAGGGATTCTTCTTTTTCAGTAATTTGAACTTGAGAAATTTCATCGAATCTTTTTCCAATTTTTGTACTCGTTGTATGAATGTCTTTAACGCTCTTATTAACAGTATCAATGCTTCTAGATAATTTATCCCATCGTTCTTGATATCTTTTAAATTCATCACCAAGTCTTACTAATTCTTGTTGTATTATCTTTGCATATTTATCTCTCTCAACATTACGTAATAATACTTGTACTGTTGTTAGTAAACTCATAAGTGTTGTAGGTGACGCAATCCATACTCTTTTTCGCTGTGCATAGTCTACTACATCTTGGTGATATGCATTCAATTCTGCGAAAATAGCTTCCGCTGGTATAAACATAACTGCTTGATCACTTGTTTCCATAGGTATTATATATTTAGAAGCTATATCGTCTACATGTTTTTTAAGATCGGATTTAAACTTTCTTGTAGCTTCTAATATTTCTCTTTCAGTTAATTCTCTATCTACCATTCTTTGATAATTTTCTAATGGGAATTTTGAATCTACAGCTAAGTCACCCATTGGATCAGGAACATGAATTAAAGCATCCGCTATTTTTCCGTTAGATAAAGTTGCTTGAGTTTGATATACTAAATCGTTTTTTTCTCCAAATATTGAACTTAAAATATGGTTTAATTGAACTTCTCCAAAAGTCCCTCTTGATTTTTTATCCGTAAGAACATTTTGTAATGAAACAACATCAGTTGATAATTTCTCTATATTTTTCTGAGCTTCATCAATTTTAGAAAGTCTTTCAACAATATTAGTGAAAGTTTTATTAGTTTTATCAAATCCCTCACTTAAACGAAATTCAACTTTTTTATTTATACGTTCCATCTGTTGTTCTATCTTTACATTTAAAGACTCGAAATTTTCCAATATATCTTTCTTTAACCCATCCTTAAAATCACTTAAATCCTTTACATTTTCTTTACTGCTTTTATTAATAGAATTAGCAAGTTCTAATTTTATATCACTATTCTCTTTAATAATTGTTTTTGATAATAAAAAATTCTCTTCCTTAATTATCCCAATTAGATCTCCAAGTAAGCTGCTTTCTGTCCCTTTTTTTGGAACCAGGAGTAGAATTAGTATTATTAATAATAGGACTACTGCTAATATAAGTAATATTATTTGATACACTTCCATGTTATCACCTCTATCTTTTATTATACCACTTTCTAAATAAAAAAAGTAGATTCTTTGGGAAGAATCTACTTAATATTTATATTATTTTAAATCTTTACCTTCATATACGAATAAGCTACTTAAAGGTCTATCATACATTACATTTAATAACCCTTTTGCGAATAACCCAGCCACACTTAATTGAACAATTTTAGGTGATTTTTTATGTACTGGAAGTTGAATAGTATTTGTACATACAACTTCTAACAATGGAGAGTTATTTATTCTGTCAATTGCAGGTTTAGAAAGTAATGGATGTGTACAACAAGCATATACTTCTTTTGCTCCTGCATCCATTAGTGCTTTTGAAGCAGCTGTAATAGTTCCAGCTGTATCAATCATATCATCAACGATTATTGCTATCTTACCAGCAACATCCCCAACTATACCCATAACTTCGGCTACATTTGCTTTAGGTCTACGTTTATCAATAATTGCAATAGGTGCGTTCATGCTTTCACCCATGTTTCTTGCTCTAACTGCTCCACCATGATCTGGAGAAACAATAACTAAATCTTTTTCATCGAAATTTTTACTTTTAAAATACTCAACTAAAATTGGCATAGCTCTAAAGTTATCAATCGGAATATCAAAAAAACCTTGGATTTGAGATGCATGTAAATCCATCGCAAATACTCTGGTTGCCCCCGCAACTTCAATTAAGTTAGCCACTAGTTTAGCGGAAATTGGTTGTCTTGATTTAGATTTACGATCTTGTCTAGAATAACCATAGTAAGGCATTATAATATTAATCGTTTTTGCAGATGCTCTTTTCATTGCATCTACTGTGATTAACAATTCCATAATATTTTCATTTACAGGTTCATGAGTTGGTTGAACTAAGAAAACATGATGTCCCCTAACTGTTTCAGCTAAATTAACCCCGATTTCTCCATCAGCAAATCTACTTAAATCAATTTTACTTAACGGAATACCACAATATTCTGAGATTTCTTCAGCAAGTTTCTTATTTGCGCTCAAGCTAAATAATTTTACTTTATGTCCATCTAATATAGCCATTATAAAATGTACCTCCAAAATATATTTATTAAACCTCTATTACATTACCATTATATGATAAAAATAGCAAAAATAAAATGCAACTTTCGCTAAAAAGTTGCATTTATTATGTTTTTATTCTTCTCCTAACAGGTTATAAGCCTCAATTACAGCATTCTCGATATTATTTCGAGTTTCTTGATTTATAGGATGAGCTACATCCTTAAACTCTCCATTAGGCATTTTTCTGCTTGGCATAGCAACAAATAGTCCTTCTTTTCCATCGATAATGCGTAATTCGTGAACAACAAAACATTCGTCGATAGTTATTGCAGCGATTGCTTTTAATCGATTTTGACCATTAAATTTTTTAACTCTAACGTCTGTTATATTCATTATACCACCTCGCATTTTCTCTTTTCCTTCATTTTAATTATAACATATCTACCTATATATATGAAACAAATAAATTCGGAAATCAAACTATTACTTAATTTTAGTAATTATTTTGAAATAATCATCTTTAATTATTTCATATACATACTTAAGTTTATCCGTATTCTTAGATATTCCAAAAACAGTTGCACCTGAACCACTCATTAATGATCCATCTAATCCAAAATCAATCATTTGATTCTTAATTTCTTTTATTTTAGGTTCCATTTCAAATGCTATTTTTTCAAGAGAGTTATGCAATTCTCTAACCATTATTTCATAATTTTTATTATATATTGCAGAAGACATATTAGTAATTTTGACATGATGTAAGTCTTTTTCATTAATCTTGTTGAATACATCTTTAGTACTTATTCTTACATTTGGGTTAACTAACAATACTTTAGTTTTTAACTTTTTACTTATAAATAACAGGTCTTCGCCTTTCCCTCTAGCTATACTTAATTTACTATATATACAAAAGGGAATATCTGCTCCATAGTTTATAGCTAATTTGGCCATATCATCTAAACTAAGTCTTAATTTCCATAGTTTATTTAAGCCTCTAAATGTAGCTGCTGCATCTGCGCTACCCCCAGCTAGACCCGCTGCAATTGGGATATTCTTTTTAATATGTA
>JAFLJX010000220.1 GCA_022712785.1 Mycoplasmatota bacterium
GAATAAATTACTAAATTCTTTATCTTGATATATTATACTACTATTTTCATTAAAATATATGATTAATGATTCATCATTACTTGCCATAATATTATTTACTTCTTTAACAAGGTCTTGTAGTTCTAAAAAATACTCGTTATTAATGATGTCTAATGCGTCAGTTATTGAGTTGGTGAGGTTCGCAACTATCTTTGAAGACAGTACTGGGAACCCTGTTTCAATTAATTCTTCTTCTATTATCTTCTTGTTTAAAGAATTAAACTGAAGAACTTGAGATCTTGAAATAATAGTTGGTAGGATTTTATTAATGTTTGAGCTTGTTAAAACAGCATAAGTATTTGGATATGGTTCTTCTAAAAACTTAAGTAAACTGTTTGCAGCTGATACATTAATTAGATCAATATTTTTAATTATATATATTTTAGGTCCTTTTTCAATACTTGTTTTTGAGAACTCAGTTTGAAGATCAATAATTTGTTGTTTTTTTATTAAGTTTTTAACTGGTTCTACTATATACACATTTGGGTGAGTTCCGTTAGCTATCCTTCTACAGTTATTGCATTCTAAACAAGGTTTCTTATCAGCTTTACATGATAACATTTGTGCAAAGTAAAGCGCTGTTTCAAACTTTTTAGTTCCTTTTTCACCCTCAAATAAATAGGCATGTGAAAGGCGATCCTTTTTAATGCTATTTTCTAGTAACTGGACCACTTTAGGTTGTGAAGATCTAATTTTATCAAATGCCATAATTCTCACCTATATTTTTGTTTTTATAGTTATATTATTGTTTTTATAATTTTTAAAGTGTCTTTTACTACTTGTTCAACAGGGTTAGTTCCATCTACTATTTTAAATCTGTTTTCATATTTCTTAGCTATCTTCATATATCCTTCATATACTAGCTCGTGAAACGCTAGAGTTTCTAAATCTAATCTATCTACTTTTCTTGTATTTGAGAATACTCTTTTTAATCCTACTTCAGGTGGAACATCAAAAAAGATTGTAAGATCCGGTAATTTGTTGCCAATTGCGAATTTATTTATCTCATATACGTTATCAATCCCAAGTCCTCTAGCATGTCCTTGATATGCGAGGCTAGAATCAATAAATCTGTCACATAATATTATTTTATCTGCGTCAAGCGCAGGTAATATTTTTTCATTAAAATGTTGGCTTCTAGCCGCAGCAAAAAGCAATGCCTCGGCATGAGCATCCATTTCTGTATTTTCCTTGTCTAAAATAATGTTTCTTATGTCCTCGGCAATTATACTTCCACCAGGTTCTCTGGTTGTAAAAATGCTGTATCCTTCTTTTTCTAAAAAATCCTTAACAGCAATAATAACTGTGGATTTCCCAGAACCTTCAGGTCCTTCAAATGTAATAAATTTTCCTTCCAAGATAAACACTCCTTTACTAATGTATCTATTATCGCATATTTTTAGAAAAATATACACATCAATTTAACATAAAAAATAGAACTTATGCTATAATTAGTTTAGAAGTTACGAAAGGTTTGATGTGCACATGAGAATTAGTGTTTCTAATTTAACATTTGGTTATGATTATCGTACTGTATTGAAGGATATTTCCTTCACCTTAAAAACAGGCGATTTTTTAGCTATAATTGGTAATAATGGTAGTGGTAAATCAACTTTAATTAAATGTATATTAGGAATAAATAAAATACCTACTGAAACTATTTTACTTGATGATGTTGATATAGCAGAATATAAGAACTATAAAAACATTGGATATGTTCCTCAAAAATTTGATGACTTTAATTATGAATTTCCTATTACTGTGAATGAAATATTACAAGTATCTAAATATACTGATTTTACAGAAGATCAAAAATTAGAATTATTAGATAAAGTAGGAATATTAGAATTACAAAATGAAAATATTAATAACCTAAGTGGTGGACAATTGCAACGTGTGTTTATCGCAAGAAGTTTAATGAATAATCCTAAACTTTTAATCTTAGATGAGCCTACAGTTGGAGTCGATAGAGAAAATGTTGAGAGATTTTATAAAACAGTTAATGAATTAAATAAAGAAGGAATCACAATTATGTTAATTACACATAATATAAATGAATCTAATGCAAACTATACTCATGTGTTGTCATTACACAACGGAGAAGCTGTATTTAGAGAAGTATCTGGGGGTGCCGAATAATGTTGCTTGCAAATGAATCATTTTTCTTTGCATTATTTGAATACTCATTCTTAAGATACGCATTACTCACAGGTGTTATTATGGGATTTGTTACTCCTATTATCGGTTCATTTGTAGTTATTAGACGTCTTAGCTTCATTGCCGATACATTGTCTCACTTTAGTTTAGCTGGATTATCTATTGGTTTATTCTTAATAAATATATTGGGATTCACATTTATTAGTGATCCATTATACTTAGCTATGATATTTAGTGTTATTGGTGCTTTATTTATTGAAATATTACGTGGTTATTATCAAAACTATAAAGAAATATCAATGCCAATAGTAATGAGTCTTGGTACTGCATTAAGCGCATTGTTTATTTCACTTAGTGGTGGGTTTAATAGTAGTATATATAATTACTTATTTGGAAGTATATTAACTGTAGGTAATAAGTACTTACTAATAATTATTATTGTAACTGTGATTGTTCTTACATTATTATTTAT
>JAFLJX010000145.1 GCA_022712785.1 Mycoplasmatota bacterium
CATCAAATTCAACACTTGCATTGATTATTTCTGGTTTATTATATGCATAGGCTTTCAATTCAGGATAATGAGTTGTCGCAATTACATGAACTCCTCTTATTCTAATATAGTCTAGAATACTTATAGCTAAACTTGCTCCTTCTTTTGGATCAGTTCCACTACCTAATTCATCTAGTAATACTAAAGATCCATTTGTTAAGTTGTTTATAATATTAATAATTCTTGTCATATGACTTGAGAACGTTGAAAGTGATTGTTCAATACTTTGTTCGTCTCCAATATCTGCGAAGATATTATCAAATATCTTTGTTTTACTTTCTTCCTTAACAGGAATTAACAATCCACTTTGAACCATGATACTAAGAAGCCCCATTGTTTTAAGTGCAATAGTTTTCCCACCAGTATTTGGACCAGTAATTATAATTATCTTTTCTTCAACATCGTAAGATATCGTATTAGCTACACATTCATCAATATCAATTAAAGGATGTTTAGCTTTAATCAGATAAATTTCCTCTTCTGTGATGATTGGCATTGTGCATTCATTTATTAATCCATATTTTGCTTTTGCAAATATGGAATCTAAAATACTAATAATTTTTAGACTATTAGTTAATGGATAATGATAATCAGCAACTTTAATAGTTAATTCTCTGAGGATTCTTTCAATTTCTCTTGTTTCAGCCATTTTCAAAGAACTAATTTCATTATTTAACTGTGTAATACTATCAGGTTCCATAAAACAAGTTTCACCACTACCTGAGTAATCTATAATTGAACCTTTAAAGTTATTCTTTTCACTTAACTTAACAGGTACTACAAACCGATTATTTCTAATAGTAACTATTGATTCAGTTAGTTGTTTAGCATTTTTTGATAGGATTTGGTTTAATCTGTCTTTAACTTTATTTTGTTTTGAGTTAATTCCATTTCTAATCTTTCTTAACTCAGCACTAGCGTTATCACTAACTTCACCATCGTCAGTTATTACTAATTGAATTTCTTTCTTTAAATGAGGGACTGGTTCTAGTTCTTCATAATACTCATCTAAACTTATATCTTCAATTTCACTATCTTTTACTTGTTTATAAAAACGGATATTATTATTAATACCGTCAATTAGCCCAATAACGTCTAAAAACTCAGTAGCTCTAAGCACTGAATAAATTTTAGCTCTTTGTAATGTTTCACTTAAATCTCTTATTCCACCAAAGGGTGGGTTAGATATTTCTTGTACTATTTTTAGTGCATGCGCAGTTTCAAATAACTTTCTCTTTATCTCTAAGCTATTGTTTGTAGGAGTAATCTCACTAACTAGTTTTTTACCAAGCGCAGTTTCTGCGTGATTGGTTATTAATGATTTTACTTTATCAAACTCTAAAATCGCTATATCAAAATGCATATTATCACTCCTAGCAATACTATTTTAACAAATAATATGGTAAAATAATAGTAGTGAGGTGGTTTTTTTGAACTTTGTCATGAAATTATCAAAAGAAGAGACTCTAAGAATCGTAAAATTCTATAGAGATTACGCTTCAGATTCTAAAAATGAATCTGTCCTTTTCTTTGCGAAAACTGAATTTGTCTCAGTTACTGTGTACTCTTCTAATAAAGTCATGTTTCAAGGCGTAGACGCACTTGCTGAATATAAAATGTGGGTAGCTATGCTTAACTATACTGATGACAAACCAATTAAAAAGCCCTCTACTATTGTGAATAGGGAAATAGTACAAGATTACTTCTTAGAGTCAATTGGAAGTGACGAAGTTGGTACCGGAGACTTCTTTGGCCCTGTGACTGTATGTGCTGCATACCTTGACTACCGTAATCTAGAATTTGTGAAGGGTCTTGGGATTGACGATTCTAAAAAACTAACAGATGAGAAGATTTTAGTAATTGGTGAACAATTAGTTGATAGAATAACTTTTTCATTATTAACCCTTCATAACGATAAGTTTAATGATTTAACTGAAAAGGGATACAACCTAAATAAATTAAAAGCGTATTTACATAATAAAGCTATTCTTAATTTACTTGAAAAACTAAATACAGAACCACCAGTTATAATGGATCAATTTGCTGCGAAAGATTTATACTTTAGTTATTTAACAGATGAAAAAAATGTATATAGAGATGTTATCTTTAAAACAAAAGGTGAGTCTAAACATGCATCAATTGCTATCGCGAGTATAATCGCAAGATATGCGTTCTTAAAGCACTTTGATAAAATGTGTGTAGATAGTGGATATTCGTTATTAAAAGGTGCTAGTAAGGAAGTAGACTTACTAACAGCCAATATAATTAAAGATAAAGGTGAATCATTCCTAAGAAAATACGCTAAGATAAATTTTAAGACTCTTGATAAGGCAAAAATAATTTTAAATAAATTATAGGTAATTACATTGAATTAATATGAATGATAATATATAATTACAAATGAAAAAGGAGATGATATTTTTGGATAAACAATTAGAATTAGCAATTAATGAACAATTAAATTTCGAGATAGAGTCAGCACATATATATTTAGCTATGGCTGGGTATATCGCAACACTAGGACTTGAAGGATTTGAATCATGGATGATGGTTCAGTTTGAAGAAGAATTGGCTCACGCTAAAAAATTTATAAACTACATTAATGAACGTGGTGGAAGAGTTCAAATTAAAGGATTTACTGATCCTGAAAATGAATTTAAGTCATTACTTGATACTTTAGAAATTTCTTTGGGTCATGAAAAGGAAGTTACTAAAAGAATTAATAACTTAATGAGAATCGCTTATGAAGTGCATGATTACGCTGC
>JAFLJX010000146.1 GCA_022712785.1 Mycoplasmatota bacterium
AATAACCTAAGTTAAATACAGCAGCTTTTATGTCTTCTTCAACATATTTCTCGATATTTGCATGAGAGTCTAATACTAATTGTACATTGTGTATTCTGTTTCTTTTCATTCGTTCCTTTGTATTTTCTATGGCAAGTTCCTGGATATCAAATGCGTAAACTTTTCTAGCTAATCTTGCTAAGAATAACGTGTCGTATCCATTACCACAAGTTCCATCAATAACATAATCATCTGTAGTTACTATTTCCTTCAGTTTATTATGAACAAAAGGAATTACTTTTTTTATCATTGTCATCACCTCTAACTACATTATATCATAAAATTGTTTTATTAAAATCATAAATTTCAACAAAGTGAAATTCTTTATTTATTGATAATTATAAATAAAATAAATTGAATATTAATACACATAATTGATAGTTTTTCTATAAACGCTTACATATTTTTAAACTATTCACGTATTTTATACAAAAAACATTGTCATATAATAATGGCAACTGATATAATAGTAATGAAGTCATATGAAAAAAATACAATTTTTGGAGGAAATATACGATGAAAAAATATGATGTTAAGAACATAAGAACCATCGCAGTTATGGGTCATCATGGCTCAGGTAAAACATCTTTCATGGAATCTGTACTTTATGTAACAGGCGCAAAAGAAAAAAAAGGTAGCGTTGATGACAAGAATACTACATCTGATTATTTACTAGAAGAAAAAGAACATCAAGCATCTATGTCTATGAGCCTTATTCCTGTAGAATATGAAGGATACAAAATTAACTTCTTAGATACACCAGGTAACGCAGAATTTTCTGCAGAAGTTATTCAAGCACTTTCAGTTGTTAAAGGAGCAGTATTAATGATTGATGGAGCTAAAGGAATTGATATAGGTACTCAAGCAGTATTATCTGATTTAAATCAAAGAAATATACCTACTGTTATTTTTATTAACAAAATGGATAAAGATAATGTTAAGTTTGAAGAATTGATGAAAAGTTTACACAGATTAATTGGAAATAAAGCTGTCCCATTCTTATTCCCGATTGTTAGTAATAATGATTTCAAAGGGTACATTAATGTAATCGATATGGTTCAACGAGTTCTTGAAAATGGAAAACTAGTTGATAAACCTATTCCTGAAGGATATGTTGATGAGATTAATGAAATAAGAGAAGGAATTATTGAAGCAGTTGCCATGACTAGTGAAGATTTACTTGATAAACATTTCTCAGGTGAAGAATTAACTTATGAAGAAATCTGTAAAGGACTAAGATTAGGTGTTCTATCAGGAGACTTAAAACCAGTAGTAATCGGATCTGTAATTGATGATACTGGTGTAAGAGATATTTTGGAAATGTTCGATAAATTTATGCCTGCACCAAATGACTTAAAACCTGTTGAAGGGAAACATCCTAAAACTGGGGAAGTTATTGTTAGAAAAACAACTAATGAGGAACCATTTAGTGCATATGTATTTAAAACTACAATAGATCCATTCATTGGATCAGTTAATTTTATTAAAATATTCTCAGGATCAATTTCAAGTGGAGATAAGATTCTGATTCCAAATACAAACGAAACCATAAAAATTGGTAATGTATCAATTATTTGTGGTAAAGATCAAACTGATGTTGATACTCTTTATGCTGGAGACATTGGTACAGTTACAAAAATGGAAGAAATATCAACAGGGTTTACTCTTTGTGATATCAAAGATCCAATTCTTTATGAAGGTCCAGGATTCCCATCAGCTACAATTTATGTAGCGATAAGTCCTAAAAATAAAAAAGATGAAGATAAAATTTCTTCAGCTTTACAAAAATTGAGAATTGAAGATCCATCGTTTGAATATATAAGAAATAGAGAAACTGCTCAATTACTAATAGGTGGTCAAGGTATGCTACATATATCTTATATCCTAGAAAAACTTAAAAATATGTTTAAAGTAGATGTTGATATTCAAGATCAAAAAATAGTATATCGTGAAACAATTAAACGAAAAGTAGAAGCAGAAGGTCGTCATAAAAAACAATCTGGTGGTTCAGGACAATTTGGTGTTGTAAAGATGATATTTGAACCAATTAATGCAAATACTGAAAATTTCCAATTTGAAGAACAAATTCACGGTGGTTCAGTACCAAGAAATTATTGGCCAGCAGTTGAAAAAGGACTTATAGAATTATTCCAAAAAGGTCCGCTTGCAGGATTCCCTGTGATTGGAATAAAAGCAACATTATTAGATGGAGCATATCATGCAGTAGATTCAAATGAGTTATCATTTAAATTAGCAGCTCAATTAGCATTTAAAAATGCTTGTAAAACAGCAAAACCTACATTATTAGAACCAATTATGAAATTAGACATAATCGTTAAAGATGACTATGTTGGAGACGTAATGGGTGATGTTAATAAAAGACGTGGACACGTACTAGGTATGGAACCACTTCCTGGTGGGAAACAAAAAATCATTGGTGAAGCTCCTGAAGCGGAAATTATGAGTTACACAATAGATCTTAAAGCAATGACTCAAGGTACTGGTGAATTCCAACGTAAATTTGTACGTTATGACGAAGTTCCAGAGAGTATCCAAAGAAGAATCCTCGCACAGTTACAAGAAGAGGAATAGCATAATAAAAGGGGCTGTAAAGAAATAATAGTCTAGAGAGAAAGTTACCCACATTTCTGAGAAAGAATGATTTAAAAAAACTAAAAAAACGCTGAAATTCAGCGTTTTTATCTTTTTATTACAAAAGAAAACCGTAAAGATTAAAATCAATTAAGATTTCATTTCTTTACAGCCTCTATCTATGCCTACTCCATGAAATCAACAAATTTATCTTCATATATATGACTAGATGAAGAATCTTCTGAAGCAAGTTCATTTGAAGTTATTAAGAAGAATGTATGTACCAATACATCATTTCCACTTAGAGAAACTGGGTCATCCCAAGTTGCATCTAAATGGTGCCATCCTCCATTGTAATAAACAGCAGACCATTGATGGGTGTTTGAACTAAGTCTAAATGTAGGAATTTGGAGTGCTCTTAACATTATATCAACTGTATGTGCATATCCTTCACAAACTGCGAAATGATCAAACAATACACCGTTTGCAGTATGATCGTTATCACATAGATTTATATTATCGTAACAATCGCTATCATAAACGGTACTATTGATAATATAGTCATGAACAGTTAAAATCTTTTCATAATCTGTCATAGTTTCATTTATTATATTATTTAGAATTGAATCGATTTCCTGATCAATTAAATTGATGTCTCCAATTGTATATTCCTTTCCAACAACTATATTTAATTGAGTACTTGTATAAGAATAATTGATGGTATTAATATCGTTATAAGCATGAATTAAATCGGTTATTATGAAAGGTATATCTGAATACATTTCATTAGTTACGAGCTGTGCACAATCAACTGGGGCTTCACAAATTATAGTGAATTCCGATACTCCCTTATTAAGAAAAGTAAAAATGTAATCGGCATAATCATCGTAACTAGTCAAAGGTATGTCAGTGTTAATAATTTTGACAGTTGGTAAAGAAAAGAAGTTTGACAACTCATTACTGTAAATATTATATGTATCTAATTCAATATTGTTATAAGTACTACTGTTCAATGAATATGTTGCTTTTACACTGATGTAATAGTTGCCTGAAATATCATGTACATCAATTATAATCTCTGAATCAATCATGATTTCAGAATGTAATAAATTATCGTTAAGGTCAATTAACTCAATTGTGTATAATACATCGATTGCATCTTGATTATTTGTTAATAAATCAAATGATAAATTTACATTGTCATTATAGACCTCAGAAAGAATTGCACTTGGAGAAAGTTGTGGTTCAATAGTTGTGAATACTTTAGTTTCTGTTACTTTACTAAATTCATCAAAATCATTTATTAAATAATTTATATCAAGAACAATACTATATTGCATTTCCGGATCTAAATCTGTGAAAGAAAAATTTAAATTTGCGAACTCAATATAATTTTGTGTTATTAAAAGATCATTGTTATTATCATATAATGATATATCTACGGACTCTGTATAGTTTCCTACATCTATTAATTCGATGGAGAAGTGGTATTCTGACTCTGTAACTAACTTTTCAGTAAAAACATGTGTAGGGATTACAAAATCACTTCTTACCGTTGAGAAAGCATATTCACTATAATCAGTGAGAACATATTCTTCTTTGATGAAGTCAAAGCCTTCAACCTTTATATTGTATTGAGAATTATATTCAAGTTCATTGATAATTAAGTCGTTATTTCCATCAGATAATGAACCTTCAAAAACAATGAGGTCGTCAATATTAAATAGAAAAATTCTT
>JAFLJX010000234.1 GCA_022712785.1 Mycoplasmatota bacterium
GAATAAAACAAGCCAGGATAGTAATACAGGTCTAGATCTTTGTAAAAATATAAAAAGAGGTATTCACCTTCATATGTTTTTAAGAAAAGCAAAAGTAATTGGCACTCAAAAACTAGATTACATTTACATTGGGGAAGTAAATAGCATGTCATACAAAGGAAATAAACCAATAACAATTCAAATGGAAATAGTAGAACCTTTGCCTAAAAGAATTTACGATGATTTAACTCTACTAGTAAAGAAAAAACTCTGAAACACTAAGTAATCACCAAATATATAACTTCCAATAAAAAACACCTTCGTATTTTATAATATGATGGTGTTTTCTTTTATAGTAATAATGACATAAGAACTAAACAATTGGCCATTTCACTTATTATAAAGCTCATTTTAACATTTTATAATGTGGTTTTATAATCCTGCTTCATTGGAATCATCAATTATAATGGTCTTTTTAAAATATAGTTTTGGTAGTATAATCCAATAACTTTTATCATTTTCCTTATCGTACCATCTCACTTTATAAGTAATTATTCCTTTATATGGCACATAGCCCTTTTCTTTCCTAATACTAATTTCATTTTTTATGTAACTAGAAAAATACAGAACAGGTTTGTCTTGAAAAGTACATCCATCTAAGTTTATATCAATTACTGAGTTTGTCTCAACTTTCCATATATTATGTTCAGTATATAATCCCCCACCTAAATTTACATCCCTATGTGTAAGTTGCATAATTAACTCATCAGGTTTCTCAAACATTATTTTATTTGTTGTTTTAACTAAGTTGTGACACTCTATGTTATCAAATAAATTACTTTTAGTATGAATAATTAGATTTGTTTTAGCCCGAGTAATTCCCACATACATTGCTCTCAATCTTTCATCATTATAATTTATTCTTGAAGTCATAATAAATACACTTTCAAACTCAGTACCCTTAGCCTTATGGATTGTTGAAACAGTAATAACATCAGGTTTGGTTTGATACAGATCTTGTAGTCTTGATTCTCTCAAGTAAGTAATTAAATCAATAAAATATTTTGTCTTAGGATACAAAATTTCAAAGCCTGATAAAACTCCGATAAAATCATCTATTAAAGGTGAATTGACATACTTCTGTATAAACTCTTTGAAATGCTCTTTCCATGATTCTTGGGTAATTATTTTATCATTTTTATCAAATCTACTTAAAAAATAATAAAACTCGAATAATTGATTTAACTTAAGGTCACTATTATTTCCTTGAAGCAATCTAACTCTTAATCCTTCTTTCAACAATAAACTAGAGATAATTTCAGCCTCTTCATTTGTATTAGTTAGAACAGCTAAAGAAGATTTGTTGTTTACGCCTATTATATGATTTAAAACTGGAATATATAAATATTCAGAATCGTGTTTTATTATTCTAATATAGCCTTCTTCAGTAGTGTAAGATTCGCATATTTGTTCTTTATATCTTTTCTTGATTATCGCAGCAAAAATTTGTGAAAATTCTACAAGGTTACTTTTACTTCTAAAATTCGTTGTTAACTCATATATGTTGCAATTTTCTTTGCTTAATTCATAAAAGTATTTAGAATCTGATTTCCTAAATTCATATATGTTTTGATCATCATCACCAACTGCAATAACTCTCATTTTTCCATTATGTTCTATTAAAGCTTTAACTAACTCATACTCTTTTTCACTCATATCTTGAGCTTCATCGATTACTAAAGTAGTTTTGTTGAGAAGTGATTCCTCAACATTATTTGCTTGTATTTCACTAATTGCTTCTTCAAATAAATTATCTGTATTATCAATATTACCTACTTCTCCAATTAAATCGAAGCAATAAGAATGAAATGTTTTTATGTCTACGTAGTTTGCAGTACTTCCAATAAGGTCTTTTAATTTTCTTTTAAAAACAACAGTTGCAGCTCTTGAGAATGTTAACATCAATAATTCGCCTAATTTAACATCTTCCAATCTTATCAAAGAAGCAAGTTTATGAACTAATAAAGTTGTTTTACCACTACCAGGACCAGCTAAAACAACAATATTATTCTTATCGTCTTTATCAAATACAATTTCTTTTTGCTCTTTTGATAATTTTTCATGAAGTTTTTTATATTTTGTGGCAGTCATAGGATGTTTAATATATTCCTTATACTCTTTAGTTATATATTTTCTTTCAAAATCTTTATAGTCAAGATTAAAGTAATCATCAACTAATATTAGTCCTTGTTCGCTATTTTCTTTAAGTTGTTTAACAAAATGTATTAATATATGTGTTTTTTGTATTTTATGATTATAAAAGTCTAGAAAATCTTTATAATCCTCTTTAGTGTATCTTTTATTAGGAATGAATTCTATCTTCTCTATTTTCATTGGATTATAAATTACTAAGAATCCTCCATCAATGATTAAAGCTCCTATTTTATGAATAAATAGTAATGAGTTTTCAATTTCTTTTAAAGACAGATTATTTTCAAGTAGAGTTCCCTGTTTTTCAAATTCGAATTTCAATTCTAACATTGAATAATTAATAAAGTTATGTGTAGTATTATCTTGTTTGCCATAGCTGTAATTAATAATGAATTCTGATATCGCACCTAATTTATCAATAAAATCATAAGCTTCATTTCGATCAATTCTTAAACTTAAGAAATGATGTTGTTTATTGTTATGATTTCTTTTTTGATAAATAATTCTTAATGTATCTAGAAAATTAATCATTCTTCTTATGTTTTTCACTGAACAACTAGGGACTCTTTCTTTAAAAGCCATGTTTAACGCTTTTAAATTATAATCATCAGTAACATTTGTTAAGTTTTTGATTAACTCTTGCATAATTAAGATATTATTCTCAATAACTTTTGACGACTTTTTAAGATTATAATTATTCGGAATATGTATGTTCATATCATTTTCAAGATCAAGTATTTTATTTTCTCTTAGTAAGTTAATATATCTTATTAATTGATACTTTTTGAAATCTAAGAGATGATATAAATCATCAATCATTGAAATTGGTTTGTTTCCCATGTTTGACCTTGAGTACTTATCAGAATATAAAGTTGTTAAAACTCTACTCAAGTCTTGTTTCTCTTCATCTGTAATATTATTAATTTTCAAGATCAGTTTGCTTGCATCTTCCATTGTTTTTGGAATAATACTAGATGCATATACTTTTGGACTATTCTGTTTTCTTTTAATATAATTTACTTTTTCTAATGCTAAGACACAATTTTTTACTTTTGTTTTTAAATCAAAATCAAAGTCAGTGTTGTCTTCCCACCCCGCTCTTTTTATAAGCTCATTTTCTGATATAGATATCTCTTTTTTAAATTTTGTTAAAAATTTTATAGTTCTCCATATCTGATTAATCTCACTTCGAGCAAGTTTTTGTTGGTTAAGTAAATTAAAGTGTGCTTCAAC
>JAFLJX010000147.1 GCA_022712785.1 Mycoplasmatota bacterium
ATTGCTATACTCATCAAAATCTTCACATTTTGATTGAAATAGAGTTTCAAAATAGATTTTTATTACATCAAATTGAGTATTTAAATAATTAAATCCAACTTGGAAAATTGTTTCCAAGTCTTCATCAATTTCATTTTGATCAACTACCATATCATAAATATGATTTAGAACTTCATACACGGGTTCTAGTCTTTCATAAACTACAGAACTGTTTTTATCAAATTGTTCTATTATTTGAGTGTTTTCGATTTTCCAAGATGCAAAATCTTTGTATATTATATTATCCAAGGGCCACATCCAATGACATCATTACGGCAAATCCTATCATAGCTCCAATAGTTGCTATTTTAGTGGTTTCCATCATTTGTGATTCTGGAATAAGTTCTTCAATAACTACATAGATCATAGCTCCAGCTGCGAAACTAAGTGCATAAGGAAGAGAGTTTCTCATTGATATAGCAAGTACAGCTCCGACAACACCGGCAATAGGTTCAACCATACCACTGAATTGTCCAATCATAAATGCCTTTGTTCTACTCATACCTTCTCTTCTTAAAGGAACACTAACTGCTGCCCCTTCAGGGAAGTTTTGAAGACCGATACCAATTGCTAGAGCTATAGCTCCACCAATAGCGGCACTAGCTTCTATACTAGACCCAAATGCAGTAGCTGCATAACCAAATGCTACTCCAACTGCAAGTCCTTCAGGAATATTATGTAAAGTAATTGCTAACACAAGTAAAACACTTCTATGCCATGAAGATTTAATTCCTTCTTCATGTTTAGAAATAATGTGTATGTGTGGTAAATATCTATCAACTACTAACAAGAATAATCCTCCACCTAGGAAACCTATAACTGCTGGTACCCATGGAATAATCCCTAATTCTTCAGATAAATCTATTCCTGGAGCAAGTAAACTCCAAAATGATGCTGCAATCATAACTCCTGCACTGAATCCTAACATACCATTGAAAAGTTTCTTAGAAACATTTTTAAACGGAAATACTAGTGCTGCCCCTAGTGCAGTTACTGCATAAGTAAACATGGTTCCCGCTAATGCTGCTAGTATAGGATTTTGATATATCCATTCTGTCATATCATTTCCCACTATGCTTTATTAACTGATCCAAATAAAGTCATTTTTTCTAATACTGTATCTGCGATTGCTTGTGTTCCAGGAGCCAATAATTTACGAGGGTCAAATCCCTTACCTTTAAGATCTTTATCAGCTAAAATATATTCTCTTGTTGCTGCAGCAAATACTAATTGACATTCAGTATTCACATTAATTTTAGATACTCCTAGCGTAATAGCTTCTCTAACCATTTCGGCAGGAATTCCTGTTCCGCCGTGTAATACAAGTGGCATGTTCCCAGTAATATCTTGAATAGCTTTTAATACATCTAATCTTAACCCTGTCCAGTTAGCTGGATATTGCCCATGAATATTACCAATTCCTGCAGCAAGCATTGTAACACCTAAATCTGCGATCATTTTACATTCTTTAGGATCAGCAACTTCTCCTCCACCTACGATACCGTCTTCTTCTCCACCAATACTTCCAACTTCAGCTTCAACGCTAATTCCTCTTTCATTAGCAAACTTAACAATGTCAGCCGTTTTTTGTACGTTTTCTTCTATTGAATAGTGAGAACCGTCAAACATAACACTACTGAATCCAGCTTCGATGCAAGCTTTTGCACCTTCATAAGATCCATGATCTAAATGAATTGATACAGGTACAGTAATATTATAAAAGTCTATCATTCCTTCAACCATTGCCACAACAGTTTTGTATCCTGTCATATATTTAGCAGCACCTTCAGATACACCAAGTATTACAGGTGATTTTGCTTGTTCTGCAGCAGTTAATACTGCTTTAATCCATTCCATATTATTGATATTAAATTGTCCGACAGCATATCCTTCTTTTCTTGCTGTTTCTAACATTTCTTTTGATGTTACAAGTCCCATTTTTACTTTCCTCCTAATATTTTATTATTTCAATATAATTATACATTATTACGTTTTAAATGTAAACTAATCAACCTACTATATAAAGTTGTAACTGTTTACAAAAAAAACACTGCGTGAGCAGTGTTTTATAATCCTGATACCATTAATGATTTAATTAACAAAGATGGGCTTCCTATATATCCAAAGTTAAATTTTAAATCATCACAAACTTGTGTAACATCTTTAAGTAAATCTAAATAGTTACCAGCTACAGTAATTAAAGCAACAGGTCTTCCTATTTTACCATTTTCAACTAAGAATCCAGATGCTTGCAAACTGAAGTCACCACTTATTGGATTAGCTCCTGAATGTGTACCTGCTAAATCTGTAATAATAATTCCCTTTTTCATTGATTTAACTGCTTCATCGTATTTAAATATACCTGGTTTAATATATAAGTTGGTAGGTGAAATTCCTCCACCAATAAAGCCGTTTCCAGTTGATTTGATGCCGTCTTTTTTAGCTGTTTTTAAGTTATGCATGAAACCAGTTAAGACACCATCTTTAACTAATTCTTTATATGTAGTCGCAACACCTTCGTCATCAAAAGATCCAGATCTTACTGATTTTTTCATAAAAGGATCATCAACGATAGATATCTTAGAACTTCCAACTACTTCTCCAACTTTACCTTTTAGCAAAGAAACATTCTTTTGTACACTTTCTGCTGAAAACATTGAAACATGCGGAGCTAATAAGCTTGAACTTGCTTCTTTAGTTAATAATATTTCATATTCCCCAGATTCACATGGTGTTGCTCCTAGAAGTGCTACAGCTTTTTCAGCTGCTAAAGTAGCTAATGATTCTAAATCAAAATCTGAATAATCATTAGATCTAGTATATTCAAATGCAGATCTTTGATCGTTGCCATCGTTAGCAACAACTTGAGCTCCCATCATTCCGTCATTTACTAATTTTTCTAGATTTAAGCCTTTAGAGTTTCTAATTCTTACGTGATTGCTTCCATCACCATAAAATACTTGTACCATTTTGATTCTTTCATCTTTTGATTTTATTAATTCTTCTAATTTATACGTGTCTGCAATTTTTTGTTTTGCTGTTACATTATTAAGGCTTTCATTATAGATCCCTTCGATTTTTTTGTATTCTTTATCACCTTCATAAATAAATACTTCATCTTCAGATTCTATTGCTATTGCTGAAGCAATAACACTATCTACTAAGAAATCAATAACATCATCAGTTAAAACTTCCGTAGTTACAGTTCCCATTTTCCCTTTATAAATACCTTTGACACTTAATTTTTGCGTGTTTGCAATAGTATAGTTTTCTAATTCATTTTTAAATACACCGATTTCGAATTCATTACTATCAATAAAATATATTTGTAAATCTTCAATACCTTTTGAAGATGCAACTTTAAATAATTTATCAAAATTCATTAGATAGTTCCTCCTCTTCCGCCAACTGTTATTTCTGAAACTCTAATAGTTGGTTGCCCTACATCTGTAGGAATACTTCCAGATAAACTACCACACATACCTTGAGCAGTTGCTAAGTTATTTCCTACCATGTCTACTTTTAATAATGTTTCTGCTCCAGTACCAACTAACGTGGCACCTTTAACAGCTTCTGCAATCTTCCCGTCTCTAATCATATATCCTTCTGATACCGAGAAGTTAAAATCACCAGTAATTGGGTTTACACTACCTCCACCCATTTTTTTAGCATATAATCCAAATTTAGTTGATTCGATTATTTCATCAAATGTAGATTCACCGTTATCAATATATGTGTTTGTCATTCTTGATGTTGGTGCATATCTATAAGACTCTCTTCTTCCTGAATGAGTTGGTTCATCATTCATTCTGATAGCATTAAGTTTATCGATCATATAACTTGTTAATATACCATCTTTTATTAATTGTCTTTTCTTTTGTAAGTTTCCTTCATCATCGTATGTAGCACTACCCCATGCATTTGGAATAGTTCCGTCATCAACAGCAGATACTAATGGATTAGCGATTAATTCACCTTTTTTGCCAGTAAATACACTTGCACCTTTAGCAACACTTGTTGCTTCTAAACTGTGTCCACAAGCTTCATGGAATATAACTCCTCCAAACTCATTATCAATAACTACAGGCATTTTCCCACTAGGACATTCGTCCGCATGTAACATAGCTACTGCAATTCTTGAAGCTTCTTTTGCAGAATCTTCAACATTTATTATATCAGAATAAAATTCAAATCCATAATGTCCTCCAGGACCATTAAATCCTGTTTGTTTAGTTTCATCGTTTGCCGCAATAGCAGCTATAGCAAGTCTTGTTCTAACTCTAGTGTCTTGAACATAAGTTCCTTCACTATTTGCTATCCATACTTTTTGAACATAATCTTGATATCTTGATTGTACCTGATTAATTTCTTCACTATATTCTCTAGCTGCTTTGTCGGCTCTTCTAAGTAAGTTATCTTTATCTTCAATTGAAACTTTTGAAGGTAGAATTTTTACAGGGTGTAGATTGCCAACTTTCATTTCTTCTAAACTAAACTCTATTCCTACAGGTTCTCCCGGGAATGATTGTGCTAAATCAGCAGCTAGTTTAAGAAGATCTTTTTCTAAAGGACTATTGGTGTATCCGTATACACTTTGGTACCCTTTTCCAACTCTAACTCCAATTCCAAATTCTTTAGAGTTATTTACTCCTTGAATCTTACTTGATAGTAGTGTAGCGTCAGTTTGAAATTTATCTTCAATAAAAACTTCTGCAAAATCTGCGTTTGTAGTTAATGCTTCTCTTAAAACTTTTTCAATTAATGTTTTCTCTAACATAAGTATCCTCCTTATAAAATTGCACGTATCTAAAATGATTATACCATAATATTAAATAATTGAGAAGTATGTTGATTGAACTTGTTTAAACGGCTTAGTTATATGATAAATCAAACATATGTAATGTGACATAACCACATAGATTATGTCATATAAAAAAGTGAAATCTTTGTAAGAAATCACCTTAAAAATAATCTATTTTTTTAATGCAGACCCAATAAATTCTCTAAATAAAGGGTGTGCTCGTTGAGGTCTAGAAGAAAACTCAGGATGAAATTGACAAGCTACAAAAAACTTGTGATCTTTTAGTTCAACAATTTCAACTAAATTGGCTTCTGGATTAATTCCTGAAACGACTAATCCACAATCTTCTAATATTTTTCGATAATCATTATTAAACTCATATCTATGTCTATGTCTTTCTTGTATTAAGTCCTTACCGTATGCATTATGAGCAATTGTATTTGGAGTAACTTTGCAATTATATAAGCCTAATCTAAGCGTACCACCCATATGTATTCCTTCATATTGTTCAGGTAGAAAATCTATTATAGGATGTTCTGTGTTTTCATCCATTTCTGTTGAATTTGCACCTTCTAAGTTACATACGTTTCTAGCATACTCTATAGTTGCAAGTTGTAACCCTAAACATAATCCTAAATATGGAACATTATTAATTCTAGCATAGGTGATTGCTTTTATTTTACCTTCAATAGCTCTTTTCCCAAATCCACCAGGTACAACAATACCGTCAACATCACCTAAATACTCTTCAATGTCTCCATCTACCAATTCACCTGCGTTTATCCACTTAATGTTTACTTTAGCATGATGAAAATATCCAGCATGACTTAATGCTTCACTAACACTAAGATAAGCATCGTGTAAAGCAACATACTTTCCTACAAGTGCTATTGTTACCTCTTTATCAAGTGTTCTAACTCTTTCCACCAATGCTTTCCATTCAGTCAAATCACTTTTTGGAACATCTAGATGAAAATGATCAACTACTAGATCATCAAGGTGTTGTTCTTCCAATTTTAATACAACTTCATACAATATTTTAGCATCTCTAGCTTCGATAACAGCTTCTTTTTTAACATCACAAAAAAGAGCAATCTTTTCTCTCATAGAATTAGTAATAGGATATTCTGTTCTAAGAACTATAATATCTGGAGTAATACCAAGACTACGTAATTCCTTAACACTATGTTGTGTAGGTTTAGTTTTCATTTCCTCTGCAGCGCTCAGATATGGAACTAAAGTATTATGAATAAATATAGTATTATTATACCCAAAATCTCTTCTTGTTTGTCTTATAGCTTCCAAGAAAGGTAAAGATTCAATATCTCCAACAGTGCCACCAATCTCAGTAATTATAATGTCTGCTTCAGATTCTTTTGCTACATCAATTAATTTATCTTTAATTTCATTTGTAATGTGAGGAATAACTTGAATTGTAGCTCCTAAGTAATCTCCTCTTCTTTCTTTTTCTATAACTGTGGCATAAACCCTACCCGCAGTGATATTACTTGATTTTGTTAAGTTCTCATCAATAAATCTTTCGTAATGACCCAAATCTAAATCCGTTTCAGCACCATCATCAGTTACAAAAACTTCACCATGCTGATATGGTGACATTGTTCCTGGATCTACATTGATGTATGGATCAAATTTCTGCATAAAAACCTTTAATCCTCTATTCTTAAGAAGTCTCCCTAAAGAAGACGCTGTAATACCTTTCCCAAGACTAGAGACAACCCCGCCTGTTACGAAAATATACTTTGTTTGTTTCATATCATTCACCTCGATTAAATTATAAAAAAAAGTCCCCCATTTAGGAGAACTACTTTTTTTAGAGTGCCCGATTAAATTATATCAAAACAGGAGATACAATTCAATAAGTATTTACTTTTTATTATCATACTTATCTTCGTATGTATCCATGTACTCATTATATTTTTCTTCATCAAAATCATCTTCATATTCTTCTGGAACATCTTCTTCATATTCAACGAAACCATCTTCTCCAGCAATTTTCTCTTTTACTAAAACAACAGCATCTTTAGCTACTTTCGCAACTTTCTCGATTACCTCTTCTTTAGTTACTTCAACAACTGGTTCTACTGCAATTTGCTCTTCTATAACTGGTTCTACAATTACTTCTTCAACAACAGCTTCTTTAACAATAATTACTTCTTCAACAACCTTTTTGGCCTTCTTAGCCTTTTTAGCTCTAACTTTTTTAGGTTTAGGTGCTGGTTCTTCTAAGTTAAGATCTGTATAGTCACTTGCTTTAATCTCAGTATATTCTTTAAAGTAAGACCCATCTTTTTCCCATAGTTCAGTTTTTTGACGTTCTTTTAAATCCCAATGATTTTCTCCAGTATAAACAAATTTAGCAGAAGTAGTTATATCAGAATAAAAACGAGTAATGTATTCAGCTCTTTGCTTTTTACTATATTCTTTCTCGTCACATAAAAGCGTAAATAAAGTATAAAACTCCATCGGCTCTTTCTTTTCTCCTAAAACTCTAATTGCTGATACGATTAATGATTGTTCTTTAATACTTTGCATATATGTTCCTCCTACTTGTTTATCTATACTTAATTAAAAGTGTGCTCTCATTTATAATTTCATCATCCAGTAATAAATCATATTTTATAATGATTTCATTATTCTTTGTTTCTAATTCTTTTGTCTTAATAACAAACAAAAACTTATTATTATCTATTTCATAAATTCCATTAGTACTATGTTCTAAACTAAAAACATACTTCATGTTCATAGAACCTCTTTTATGATATTCAATAGAGTCGTTCTGCATTATAATAAAATGTCTGTTCCCCTCATTATCATTAAAGATAATGCGGTTTTCCTTGATTTCTCCTGTAGTATTAAAACTAGCTTTCGAATCAAGTGAAGTCATTAAAAATTCAATGTCTATATTTCTCATGTTATCACCAAACCATAGATATTATATCACATTACTTGCCTCTATTAAATATTTAGTGCTGTTTTATTATATATTATGTTTATATTCTATGCAAGAAAAAGAATAAAGGGTTTCCCATTTATTCTTTAATGTTCAATATAATTTCAATTGTTGTTCCTTCATTTTCGATTGAACTTACTGAAATATTACCCCCATGTTTCAAAACAACATTCTTACAAATGCTCAATCCTAAGCCACTCCCACCTGTATCCCTACTTCTTGCTGCGTCAACCCTATAAAATCTTTTAAATATTTTACCAAGATTTTCTTTACTTATTCCTATTCCTGTGTCAATTACTTTAAGTCTATATTTAGAGCCTTCTATACTACCTAGAATGCTAATTTTACCTTTATCTGTATAATTAGTAGCATTTCTTACAAGATTAAGTATAACTTGTCCCATCTTGTTCTTATCAATATCAAAAGTGCAATCTTCAACTATAATACTATATTTTAATCCTTTTTTTATTATCTTATTCTTCATTGAATCAATATTTTCACTTACTAAATCTTTTATATTTATTTGTTCAAGGTTCAGTTCATAATCTAGTCTTTCCATTTTTGAAATAATTAGTAAATCTGATAAAATTGTTTCCATACGATTGGATTCTTTATTAATAAGTTTTACAAATTCAATTCTATCTTCTTCCAGCATATCAGCATTTCTTGATAGTATTTCTGAAAAGCCTTTAATTGCTGATAAAGGTGTCTTAAGCTCATGTGAGACATCAGCAGTAAACTGTTTTTGAAATCTTTCCGCTGTTTTTAGACTTGATATATCATGAACAATGATCAAGCAACCTTGAAATAAATCATTTTCAAAAATAGGAGTGCTTACTAAATCATAATGTTTATTTAAGTATTGAATTTGTTCTCTAAAACTTTTCTCAAGTAAATAAGCTTCATTAATAAATTTGTATAAAGGCTTAATTTTTACTAATGAATTGTAGTCTTTAATATTAGTATCCATAATATTAAAATATTGATTAAAATCTTTATTAGTGAAATTGATAATACCTTCTTCATTCACCATTATTAGTCCACTACCTAGGGTTTGTGTTAATGAAACAAATCTCTTGTATGATTCTTCGTTTTCTTTTTTTGTTTTACTTAATTTTGACATAAGTCTTGATAAAGAAGCTTCATTATTTTGGTTTACCTTATCTCTCTCACCATAGAAACCAAAAATATGAAATGCCATGAGTGCAGAAATAAACAAAACTGTAACAAGTGTATTTTTAAATATAGCAACAACGAGAATTACTAATATATATGCAATAATTATTGTGAATATGTCTTTCTTAAAATTCATATATAAGCCTCCTATATATTTATTATATCAAATTTTTAGTTCTTTTTAGTTTAATTCTACTCTTTTCCCACTTACTAAGTAAACAATGTTTTCAGCAATATTAGTTACATGGTCTCCAGCGCGTTCAATTTGTTTAATTACTAAGAGACCTCTGATAGCCTCTTCAGATTCTTCATCAGTTTTTATTTTTCCAATATTAATTAACTTTTTAACTTCTTCTTTATAAACATCGTCAAGAATTTCATCCTGATTATTAACTTTAAGAGCCAATTCTACATCTTCTTTTTCAAATGATTCCATGATTCCTTCAAGCATATTGGTAAGATGTTTCCCCAAAAATATTATACCATTTACTACCACACTATTATCATGTTTTGTTTTAATCATGTATTTTGCGATATTTACAGCATAATCAGCTATTCTTTCTAAATCATTAGAAATCTTTAATGCAGTAACTATCCTTCTTAAATCACTTGCGACAGGGCATTGTCTCGCAATTATTAAATACCCATCAACATTAATAGAAATTTCGATATCATTAATCAGTTGATCATTTTCTATTATTTCTTTTGCGATATCTAAATCATTTGCTTCACAAGCTTTTATGATGTTTTTAAAGGCTTCTATTACTTCAGAACCCATATCTAATACTTTATTATTCAAATCTTCTAACTCAGTTGTAAACCTTTTTCTATTACCTAACATATTTATTCTCCTATCCAAATCTTCCTGTAATGTAATCTTCTGTTTTTTGATGTGTTGGTTGTGTAAATATCTTATTTGTTTTATCCATCTCGATTAATTCTCCCATTAAGAAAAATGCTGTATAATCAGAGATTCTTGCAGCTTGCTGCATATTATGAGTTACGATTACTATTGTATAATCTTTCTTTAAATCACTAATTAATTCTTCTATTTTTAAAGTTGCTATTGGATCAAGTGCACTAGTGGGTTCATCCATTAGAATAACTTCTGGTTCCATAGCAATTGCACGAGCAATACATAGTCTTTGTTGTTGCCCTCCAGATAAGCTTAGTGCATTAGCTTTTAATCTATCTTTAACTTCTTCATATATTGCTGCACTTATAAGAGAAGATTCAACTATTTTATCCAGAATTTTTTTATCCTTAATTCCTTGACACCTTGGTCCATATGCAACATTATCATATATACTCATTGGAAATGGATTTGGTTTTTGAAATACCATTCCTACTTTAGTTCTTAGATTAATTACATCAAATCCCGTTTCATAAATGTTGTTTTCCTCAAATTCTATTTCTCCGGTAATACTACAAGAGTCTATAAGATCATTCATTCTATTTAAACTTCTTAAGAAAGTAGATTTTCCACAACCAGAAGGGCCAATTAATGCTGTAACTTTATTGTTTTCTATATTGATGTTGATTCCGCTTAATGCTTGGAAATCTCCATAAAACAAATCCAAATTGTTTATTTCGAATACTTTTTTTGACATATTCATTCTCCTAACCTAAATCCCTTATAAATCTTTTTGAGATTAGTTTTATTATTATATTCAGTGTTAGTACTATCATTAAAATAACTATAGCTATTGTACTTGCCAATTCAATATTTGCTGGCTCATCTTTCATCAAAGACCAAATATGTACTGATAATGTTGTTGATTTACCAAATATTGATATATCATCTTTTACCGCTGTCCCTATAGCAAATATCAGTGCTGCTGATTCTCCTATTACTCGACCTATTGCGAGTAAAGTAGCGGTTAAAATACCAGGTAAAGCTGAAGGCAATACTACTTTAAATGTCGTTTGTGTATGATTAGCCCCAAGAGCTAATGATGATTCTCGAAGTGAGTCCGGTACAATTTTTAATGATTCCTCTGTAGCTCTTATTATAACAGGGAGCAATATTACTGCGAGGGTAAAACTACCTGATATAAGATTAGCACTATCTGCCTGTGTAAATTTAATTGTCAGAGGAACAAATACTGCTAGACCCATTAGCCCAAAAATAATGGAAGGTACTCCGGTTAAAACCTCTATTAAACTTCTTAATATATTTGTTATTTTATTTTTGCCTGCAAATTCATTTAAGTAAATTGCAGTAAATATTCCAATTGGAAGTGCGATAGCTATCGTTATTCCAATTAAATAGAAGGTTGTAATTATTGACCCTCTAATTCCACCTCCAAGTGAAGAATACACAATTTCTCTTATGGTTTCAGTGCTATCAAGATCTGAAATCATAACCTTTGCGCCTGTTCTAGTAAGAGATGTTCCTTTATCGAAATATGCTATTTTAGATATCAACTGACCTTCAATGAATTCTATTGATTCAATTCCTTCTTCACTATTTTTATTATACATAAGTAATAAAGGTGAATCCTCAGCAACATATTCTATAATGATTATTGAATTTCCCTCTCTATCTTTATCATCCACAAGACCAAGTCCCCATTTTTCAGAATAGTGAACATCTTCACTTAATGAATCTGGTTTTAAGGTTGATGAAAAACTATAACCTTCTTCTAAAGCACCATTATAGAATGTAGCATAATAATCATTTGTTAATAATCCAAAATCTAAGAGCTTGTAACCATTTATAAAAACAAAGAGAAATATCAATGATAATGTAGCTACAGCTATAAAAGCAGCAAAGTATGTAATAGTTTGGTAGAAACAGTCTTTTAATTTACGTTTATTTGACATCAACATTACCTACTTTCTTCTTAATATAGTTTAAGATAACGTTAGTTAACATAATTACAACCATTAGAACTATTCCTACACTAAATCTTATATCATAATCAATCCCAGTTGTTTCTTTAAGTCCTTCAAGCATAGTTGAAGTTAACGTACTTGTGGTTTCGAAGAAGGCAAGTGTTGGTCCAGATTTTGCATTACCAGCTACTAAAGATACCGCTGTCGCTTCACCTAAAGCTCTACCAATTCCAAGAATTGCTGAAGCAAATATTCCAGATTTAGCTGAAGCTAATATCACCTTGAAGTTGGTTTGAGTTTTTGAAGCTCCAAGAGCAAGAGATCCATGTTCAATGTCTTTCCCAACGCTTCTAATTGATACTTCAGAAATTGCAGTAATTGTTGGTAATGTCATTAAGGAAAGAACTAATACAGTTGCCATTACTGAGTTCCCACCTTTGGATTGGATTCCTAATACATCAGCAAAATTATAAACAAACACAAGTATTACTCCACTACCAAATAATCCATATACTATTGATGGTATTGAAGCCAATAATTCAACAACGGTTCTTAAAAATTCTGCCAATTTTTTTGGTGCAACCTTAGCAATAAATAAAGCTGTTAGCACCCCTAATGGTAAAGATATCAAAAGTGATAATAGTGCTATATATAAGGTGTTTATAATTATAAATCCTACACTGTAAAGGTTAGACTGAAAAGCCGTTCCAGATAACCAAATACTTCCTGTAAGAAATCTTATAACATTCACTGAACCTATTCCATTGTTATCGGTTATAAAAGGTATTATTCCCTTCATGGAGATAAAAACAATTATAATTAATATAAATGAGGCAGATATTACGGTAGAGATAAGAAAAAACATTCTAACAACTATGTCTATATGTTCCTTTTTATTTCTTTTTTTTATTTGAGCAAATTTTGTACTAAATTTATTAACTAACTCCATGAAGTGGTCTCCTTTTGAAAGAGAAAAAGCCTTGAATATTCAAAGCGTTTTCAAATTATTATTAGTTTATAGCATCTTCCCAAATTATATATGCACCTGAGTAAATATTTTTTAAATCTATTGCAGTAACATTCGCTAAGTCATTATCTAAGTGAACTATTGCCACAATAGCATCCCATGCAAGTTGCCCTTGAGTATCATTAGCTCCAACTTCAGTATCCTTGAATGGACGTGATGCAAACCCTATATGTTTTGCATTATCTCCATCCTTCTCAGAACCTTGAGTTCTTTTGAATCCATCAGATGAGCCTGTATGATCGTGCTCGGGCACGAAGTCCCCACATTTTGGTGCAAAGGCTTCTGTTAAAGCTTTTGCTATTTTCTCAATTGAATCTGATCCACCAAATTTAATTGTTATAGTACTATTATCTTCTAAACAAATTGAGTAATCAGCTTTTATATCATCCCATAATTGTGATGAATCAAGAGAAACTGCACCTTTATCTGAAATAATGTCTGCACCATCAATTGTTCCTAAGAATGCAATAAATGCTTTCGAAATTTGTTCTTCTTCTTCAGATCCAAAATCTCCATCTTCTCTAATTACATAATTGAATGGTCTTTTTAAATCATAAGTATCATTAATTACATTTTCAAGTGTAGGTTCTACACTTTCGAATTGTAATCCTTTAACTGTCGAATCTAAGCTTGCAAGTGAGATATAACCTATCCCATATTCATCAGTAGCAATAGATGTCAAGATTCCAGTATTATCTTTTATTACAAACCCATTAACTATTAAGCTATCATCCTCTGCTGCTTCAGAATAATCTATTCCCGACATAAAACCCGCTCTTGTACCACTTGAAGTGTCTCTGGTATATACTGTTATATTTTTAGATGTTTCAAATCCTTTACTATCAGTACCTCCACAAGCACCAAGTATTATTACTATTGTAATTGCCATCAAAGCTAATGTTACTTTTTTCATTTTATTCCTCCTAAAATTTAATTACAACTTGATTATACTAATCCAATATTAAATACAAATATTTGTTTTGTAAAGATTGTGTAAATAAAAAAAAGACGAGATAATCTCATCTTAAATTATTTTATACCCAATCCCTCTAATAGTTTTTATAAATTCAGCTCTAGGGTCAATCTTTTCTCTTAATTTGAATATATGTACATCAACTACTCTAGAATCACCGTCATAACTAAATCCCCATAAATTTGTAAGTAATTGATCTCTAGATAATGCTCTTCCTTTATTAATAAGGAGATATACTAATAATTCAAATTCCTTTAAAGTTAAATCAACATTGATACCATCCTTTAAAACCTCATAACTACTCTGGATAATTTTTAAATCATTATAATATATTATATCCTCTTCTGATGATTTTACTCTCCTTCTTAACCCAACCTTAATTCTTGCACTTAATACTCTAGGAGAAAATGGTTTTGTTACATAATCATCTGCACCAATTTCAAGTCCTTGAACCTTATTATATTCATCGTCTAAAGCAGTTAACATTATAATATAAGAATCATTATTCTCTTCTCTAAGTTTTTTACAGATTTCCATTCCATTCATAGATGGAAGCATTAAATCTAAAAGGATGACATCATAATTGTTTTTTGAAGCTTTTTCATATCCTTCTAAACCATCAATAGCACTTTCAACGTTATATCCCAACTGTTTTAAATCATATTCTATCATTCTTTGAATTGACTTTTCATCTTCAATAATTAAAATCTTCGCCATAAAACCACACTCCACTTTTAGAGTATCATACAATACATGATAAATTTCGCATTTAACCAAAACTTAACAATTTTCCTTAATAATCATTATCCAAATCATCGTTATAGTAGTTTTCTTGAATTATATTTATAACTATATTATTACAATGATCCCCAATTCTTTCTATATTAGATAGAATATCTACATAGAATCCATCACTTGTTTCGCTTGAGTCATTATTATTCATTCTCATAATATGTCGTTTTCTATTTTTAATTACTAATCTATCGATAATGACTTCTCTCTCTACAACATTTTTTGCAGATTCCAAATCATAATTTTCAAAAGCCTCTAGAGTATATTTAATTGATTCTTTAACAACGTCATATAACTTTGTTAATTCTTTTTTAGCTTCTGGACTAAGAACCATTTTATTATCATATCTATGTTCAAAGAACTGATAAAGATTTATACAGTGATCTCCTATTCTTTCTAAATCACGAATTGTATCTACGTATTCTGCTTGTAGTTGAGCATCTTTTTTGTTTAAACCTGTTTGAGCAATTTTTACTAAGTAATCATGAGCTTTCTTATCAATTGTGTCTAACATCTCTTCAATTTGAAATCCATTTTCAAATACTTTTTTATTGTTTTCAAATGAATATGTAATAACTCCATCAACCATTTGTTCTGTAAGCTTACCCATATTTGTTATTACGATTTTTGCGCTCTCAAGCGCTAATACTGGTGCTTCAATAATTAAATCATCATTTAGGCTATCAACATCAACACAAATAATGTTGTCTTCACCTCTAATAATTTTTGTTACTAACCATACAAGTTGACTTATAAAGAAAAACATAATAACTGTATTCAATATATTAAATCCCATATGTGCAAAACTAATTGTTAATTTCAAGTTATTGGGTTCGGATATATCAATAAATTTATTTTCCAAAAATTGAATAAACCTTGTGTATGGAACTAACAAAATCATAAAGAACATACTTCCAAGTAAATTGAATACAACATGAGCTGCTGCTGTGCGTTTTGCTGCTATACTACCACCAATAGAAGCGAATATTGCAGTAACAGTTGTTCCAATGTTACTACCAAACAAAATTGCAACTGCTCCAATTAGAGGTATTGCACCAGTAGTATAAAGTTCTTGTAAAATAGCTATAGATGCACTACTTGATTGAATAATAGCTGTTGATACTGCACCTACAAATAATCCAAGTACTGGAAATTCTCCAACCGATTCAAGTGCGGATTTAAATTCCGGTAAATATGCAAGGTCTTTTAATGCCCCTCCCATTACGTCGAGTCCAAAGAATAACATCCCGAATCCTAACACTACTCCACCGAGTTGTTTATATTTTTTAGAGCTCATAAAGAATATTAAGAAACTCCCTGCTGCCATAATTGGTAATGCATATTCTTTAATTGGTAACCCTAATAGTAATGAAGTAACTGTGGTACCAATATTAGCACCCAGTATAATCCCTACTGCTTGAGGTAAAGTCATTAATCCAGCTCTAACAAGTCCAACAGTTAATGCAGTTGTTCCTGAAGATGATTGAATTAATCCGGTAATTATAATCCCAACCAATATTCCCTTAATAGGTGTATTAGTTGTTTTTTCAATAATAATTTTAAGTCTACTTCCAGCAATTGCTTTTAGTGAATCACCCATCATATTTATCCCAAATAAGAAGATTCCTAACCCACCTACAATAGCGAAAATTGTCTCTTTCCAGTCAATAACAATTGTATCAGCTAATAAATACATAAAATACCTCCGAATATATTGAACTCCAATAAAAATATACCATATAATTAATATTATATAAACATTTTTTTAAATCTTATTAAATTGAACCCAATACTTCTAAATAAAAAAGAAAGTCTAAAGACTTTCCTTATATTCTTTTGCTAAAGTATCCATTTCTTTTAGTAATTCTTTTGCTCTTTTCCAAGTTCCTAAATTAGCTCCGCAAGCCATAGGGTGTCCTCCACCATCATACTTATTAGCTAATTCATTAATTGCAGGTCCTTTTGATCTCATTCTAGCTCTAACTATTTTACCTTCATATTCAGCCATTAGTATCCATAAAGGACAATCATCAAAATAACTAAGTTCATTTACTAGGCTAGATGCATCTCCTAAAGTAATTCCAAATCTCTTTAAATATCTAGGTTTTACTATAAAGTAAGCAACACCATTTTCTGTCTTTTTGAAGTGTTGTAAGAAAAACCCTTTAAATTTAGTCATCTTTTCAGTTCTTACATCTAGATTATCATATACTTCTCTAGTCTGAAGACCATTGTCAAATAATACAGAAACACTTCTAAATGTATCTCCATTTACTCCACTAAACTTAAATCTACCAGTATCTGTTAACGTTCCTGTATAAAGTGCTTTTGCACCAACTTCAGTCATTTTTAGTTTACCGTCAGCTACATTAAATAAATCCATAATAATCATAGTCGCCGCGGGTCTCCCAGTATCTACATAATCTATATCTCCAAAGTTTTCTACAGCAATATGATGGTCCATCTTTATAAAAAAATTTGCGAGGTTATATCTTTGTTCATAAATTCTATCAGATCCCGCAGTATCAACACTAATAAATAATGCACCTTCAAAATCTTTATCTTTTAAATCATTTGGTTTACCTAAAAAGTTTAAATATTTTACTTTTTCAGCAGCAACAGAAACTTTTTTCTTTGGCCATGTAGTCTTAATGATATCCTTAAGCCCGTATGCTGTTCCTAAACAATCACCATCAGGTCTCTTGTGTACACCAATAATAATTCTATCGTATTCTTCGATTTTTTCATAAATTTGTAATAATTTTATTCTATCCATTTTGAATCTCCTTTTCTAATAACTGATCTAAGTCAGCTAGCACTAATTCAGCGTCTTCAAATGAAGAAAGTGTACATCCACAAGCAAGTGCATGACCTCCGCCACCATATTTTTTAGCTATATCTACAATTGGGATTTTTTTACTTCTAAGTTCAGATTGAACTTTCCCATTTTCATCCATTGTAAAATTAGCCCAAATTTCTATTCCTTTAATACCGCTCATTTGGTTTACCATTGCTCTTGAGACTACAAAAGTGGTTACACCATATTCGTCTTTAACTGATGTGTCATTTTGCATATAAGCAACTTTATTTTTAGTTGTTTTAAAGTTATTAATAAAATACCCTTTTAATTTTTTAAAGTTTAAAGTTTCAATATATAAATTATCATATATATATTGTATATCTGCGCCTTCTTTTGCAAGATATGCAGCAATTTCAAAACTTTTTGCAGTTGTATTTGGATATAAAAATCTACCTGAGTCAGTAGCTAATCCCCCAAACAATACTGTTGCAGCATCTTTATCTACCACTAAATTCTCTGTCAAAGCTATATCAGCAATAATTTGAGCGCAAGCTATGTAATCACTATTAATGTATTCAGTATCTGCAATGTCAGATGCATTTAAATGATGATCAATAACTAAAACGTGTTTTGCAAGTTTATACCGATCATCACTAACCAATGCAGAAACAGCTACGTCTACAATAATTGCAAGAGCATTTGAATATATACTATTATCAATTACATCCATTGAACCTAAAAATGAAAAGTTATTTTCATCACCAACTACAAACACTTTTTTAGTTGGGAAATTTAACTCAATAATTCTTTTTAGTCCTAGTTGTGAACCATAGGCATCCATATCTGGATTCATATGTCTATGAATTATAATTGTGTCATAATCTCTTATTAATTTTAATATTTTTTTATACATGATTTCACCTCGCAATTAACTTAATAGTATACCATATTTAGAAATATAATTCTAATAAAAAACATCATAAACTTGTATTTAAAATTCGTAAGTTTCTAATGTTTTAATTAATTAGTAATATATAAAGTTATTCTACTCATAATTCCAGTAAGGATCAAGTAAGTCTCCCCATTGTCCTAATTCATTCAATATAGCATAATCTTCTGCTATATGCATCCATTCGTTATATGTGAATTCCCCATAGTTGATTGTTTCACCAGAACCATATTCATACTTTACTTGGGCTAATCCTTGAATAACTACCATATAGTTTAATAAGAAGTATTCTTCTTCCTCAGGTAGTTGTATCCAAATCCACGATAGTAACCTTCTATAGTCCTCGTTGTCAATTAATCCATCATTGGGATCTGTTTGTAAAACGATGCTTTCTGCAGAAGTTAATAAATCACATGTGTAATTGCTGCCTGGTTTTCCCCATTCTTCAGGTGTGCCATACGTTTCTTCTGTATCCATGTTTAAGAATCTAGTATTATTTGAAAATCCTGGTATTGCATCATAAATAATTTGTGGATATTCAAATTTCGCAGTATCACCGTCAATACAATTTTTTAAAGTCACTTCAAAGTATCCACCACGTGGATCAACAGGATCTATTAAATTAAACGACTCACCTAAATATGGTCCATCGTAATGTAACTCTAGAACTTCAAAATATGGATTACCAGAAAAATATTCAGGGTATGTGATAATAGGTAAAAAGTCTTCTATACTGAATTTATCACCTATTGAAAAATATTGTCCATACTCTATAAAAACAAGTGAATTAGAATCTGTCGCTTCTCCAAGATCAATAAAGAATATTTCTACATCAAGATTCTCAAATACTGTTTCAATTTCAGTTCTAGTATAACCAGTTATATCTGGTAACAGTATTATATCTTCATCTAGTTCATTAGTTTTTCCACAACCAGATAGAAACGATATTATGATAATGAGTATTAAGCTAAAAAGTTTTTTCATAAAGTCCTCCAATAAGTTGATGCAACGTTACTGTATTATATCATATGAAACACCAAATTTATCTATTAATGAAATACTGTTTTTTAAGAAAAAGAAAAATAAATCAGTGTTAATATATGTTATAATACCTATAAATAGAATATAGGAGGAAGTATTATGAAAAACATTAAAAGCATAGTTGCTTTATTAGTAATAATTTTAGGCGGTGCATTTTATGTATCAGAAACATATTTAGATTTAGATTTAATTGGTTATATAATACCAGATACTGAAGAACCCGTTTTAGACATTAGTTCAATAAGAACAAAAGTTACATTAGACGGTGTCTTTGATACTAGCAAAGTTACTTGTGAAGATAATAAGGACGATAGTTGTGAGGTAGAAATTATCGGTAGCATAGACACTAGTACTGTTGGATCACAAACGATTACTTTCCAAGCAACTGATAAGGCAGGTAACTTATCAAAAGAGACAATGACGATTGAAATTATCGAGGGAATAAACACAACTATGTATGTTCCTGTAGGTTATTATGATAGTGCTAGTAGTTTAATTGGTGAGGCATTAAAAGACACTCTAAATGATATTATAACAGGTCATACTGAGTTCCCTTATACTGACAAAGACTTAGACGATATGGATGTTTGGAAAATGTTAAGAGCTGGTGATGAGGATCCTGATAATGATGAAAATATAATTTTATTCTATAGTGAATTTAGCTGGCACAAAGAATGCCAAGATACAAACACAGATTTACTTCCTGATTATTGTTTTGAAAACAATGATCGTGAAGAAGATTATACAGAATGGAATAGAGAGCACATTTGGTCAAAATCACATGGTGATTTTGAAGATGAAGATGGATATGCATTTGAGGATTCATTTGGTGGATATGCACTAGGTGCTCATACCGATGCTCATCATTTAGTTGCTGCTGAAAGAACAATGAATTCAATCAAAAACAATCGATTCTTTGATGATTGTCATGACGGAATAAATGATGATAATTTAGTTGATAGAGGCTTCGGTAACTATACTTGTGGCGCTTGGTACTTTGAACCAAGAGATGACATGAAAGGCGATGTAGCAAGAATGCTCTTTTATATGGCTACTAGATATGAAGGTGAAGATGGTGACTATGTAGATTTAGAATTAACTACTGATTTATATCTATATGAAGATTCTGAGATAGCTATAAAAAATAGTAAGTTACCATATTATGAAAATTTAGAAGTATTACTAAGATGGCATTTAGAAGATCCCGTTGATGCATGGGAATTAGAAAGAAATGAAACTATATATCAATTCCAAGGAAATAGAAACCCATTTATAGATCATCCTGAGTATGTAGAATTAATTTGGGGAACCCCTAAAAATCCTAATGAATACGTAAGTACTACAGAATAAGAAAAACAAGATTCGCAAAAAAATTTGCGGGTCTTTTATTTTCGCTATAAAAAAACACCACTTTTTCAAGTGGTGTTTTAATTTAATATTATTTGATTATTTGGATTAGTCTACTGTGTGACTTCCTAAATGTTCAAATGTATCTTCTGCGTAAACAACCCATTCAGTTGGAGCGAAAGTTCCATTAGGAGCATTAACGCTAGGTGCTCTTACTAATGTGTAGTTTTGAGTAGCTCCAGTTCCGACAACCCATAAAGTCCCGTCGTCTCCTTCTTGTCCTACTAAACCAATAACGTCAATTGCAACAGAGTCTTTCATTAATTCCATTGCGTCATCTCCATTAAAGAATACTACAGCATCTTCATCACCATAAGTTTGGATTTCATCACAGATTGCAGGACCTGCATATGTATCAGTACAAATTACATAAACATCTCCAGCATCTAAAGTAATTCCAGCTAAATCATATGATTTAGTAACTGTGTCAGATCCATTATTATAATAATTAATAACATATCCGTCTAACAATATAGCCGCATCAGTTGGATTGTAAATCTCTATAGCTTTATTATTACTTGAACCTTCAATATACTCACTAAAGAATATATCAGGTGTAGCAGCAACTAAAGCAGGTACAGTAACAGTATATGTTGCAGTTGCAGTTGCGTCATTTAATGTAAATGTAGCAACTAAAGTAACGACAACTTCTGTTTCACCGATTGCAGGTTGTGTAACAACACCGGCAAGTGAAATAGTAGCTTCAACATCAGATGTCCAAGCAATTACAACACCAGTATCTTCGTCCATTGCATCTAAAGTAATATCTGCAGTAGCTGTTTCAGTTACATAGTAATCAAATGCGATATAGTCTACTGTTTCTTGATCTGTTATTTCAGGATAACCATATACATAAACTCTATTATCTCCATAATAAACATCCCAAGCAACAACTGATAAATCAACTAGATCATCAACTGCCCATAATGCTTCAGCATAAGGAATAGAGTTTAATTTTAATACTACGTTGTTTCCAGCACCATCACCAAGAGTAGCGTAACCGTGTCCATTATCTTTTTCAATAACTACTAGTCCAGTTAATTCAAAGTTATGACCTTGATAACCAGCGATATCTCCAACGATGTCAGCAACTGTTAAATCTGTATGAGTTAATATTGCATTACCGTTTGAAACGATTGCTAATACGTCAACAGATCCTAATTGATGAACACCATAATAAGTATCTTTAGTTCCACGAACAATAATTTTATCTCCTAAAGCAAGTCCATTATCACTAATTAATGATGATGAATAAATAATGATTGCAGTCCCGTCTTCATCTTGAAGAACAGTGTTGTTCCCGATTATATTAGATATAACAGCTTCAACATATAAGACTTCCCCATCATCTTTTCCTAAAGCATCAGCAACAGGCATTCCCTCAGGTACATAATCAGCGTCTTTAACAACAACATCAAAATCTCTAGTTACTGTTGCAGTTCCAATAGTAACAGATGCAGTTAATACTGCAGGCACATCAGATCCACTAATTCTAGTTACAACACCAGCTTCTGTAATTGTAGCAGCATCGCTAGTAGTCCAAACAATTGCACTACCTTGATTTGTAGTTTCAACTAACGTCATATCATCTGTAATTGCATCAAGAGGTCCTAGGTCTACAGTTGCTATTTCATAAGAAGCTCTTTGTTCATCAGTTAAATCAGCAGAAGTGATTACTGCAGTTGAGTTAATTGTTGCTCTCCAAGCTTTATATCCATCATGATAACCATAAGTGAATATATCAGCAGAAACCATTTTACCTTCTAATGCCATAAGTTCAGTCATTTTAGCATCATCAGATTTATAATAAATTAAAACTCTATAAGCTTCGTTATTTGCATCAGTTTCGATGAAGTAAATATCTGTTCCATCAAGTTCTAATACTCCAGTTACAGTAACTGGATTTGAATGAACCGTTGTATTATATGGATCTTCACCGAATAAATCAGCGATTAAAGTAGGTACAAATGCTGGAACATCATTTCCTGCATCTACGAATGTAATTGAAGCAACATCAGTGATTTGAGGTGAACCATAATAAGCACCTTTTGCACCAGTAACAACAACTTGGTCTCCGATTGCAACTGGAGTATCGCCAAATGTAACAGCTCCACCATTATAAACATATACATAACCAGTTCCGTCAGATAATTGAACTCCTGCACCAACAACAATACCAACTACGGTAGCAGTAACTTCT